>DAOSBJ010000043.1:0-1585 GCA_035360795.1 Minisyncoccota bacterium | reverse complement strand
GTCCGCGATGCTTTCTCTACTGCTAAAAAAGCGGCTCCTTCTATTTTGTTTATTGACGAAATTGATGCTATTGGCCGGGAACGAGGAACTGGTTTAGGTGGAGGCCACGATGAAAGAGAACAAACTCTCAATCAGATTTTGGTAGAAATGGATGGTTTTGACAGAGAAACAAGAGTGATCGTAGTGGCTGCCAGTGTAGATGGAGAGACACCAGTATTGATTAGAACGAATGGGCAAATTCAATTAAAACCAATCAGGGAAGTTATTGACAATTATTATGAGCCCGACGAAGAGAATATTGAAAAATTAAGTTCAGATTTAGAAATTTTAGGTTTTGAAGGTAAAGAAAATAAAAAAGGAGTTTATTTTAAAAAAGCGACTTGGAAAAAGGTAAGAAGTGTCTTTCGTCATCGAGTAAAAGAGATTTATGAAATTGAATTTATTGGAGGAAAGATTCGAACTACCCAAAATCATTCTGTTTTTGTTAGAACCAAATGGGGTGTTCAAGCCAAGCCTGTTTCTGAAATTAAACCCGGCGAGATTTTAGTTGATTTACCCTATAAGGTAAATCGAACAAACAAAAAATTAAGAGAAACAAGAGTGGCTGAATTTAATGATAATTTTGAATTAGAACTTTTAGTTTGGCAGCCGCTTTTTTCAAAGTTTAGTTCAATAGATAATGCTTATCAATACGCTTTAAGCCAGACGGGAAAACTTTCTCAATCGCAGATTGGAAGAGAATTAGGATTTTCTCAAAGAACTATTGGTAAATGGCAACAAGGAATATGTTGTCCAAGGGAATTATCCAAGAATTATTACCAACATCAATTCTTATTACCAGAAAAAGTAAAAGTCACTCCTGAATTAATGCGACTTTTTGGTTATTACGTAGCAGAAGGATATTCTAGAAAAGAGATTGATTTTTGTTTTAATATTAAAGAAACTGATAAGATCAATGATGTTAAAAAATTAATGAAAGAGATATTCAATCTTGAGCCCAGCAGTGAACGATATCTTACCCCCAACGCTGTGAATATTATTTATTATTCTAAACCAGTCGCGGAATTCTTTAAATATTGGTGCGGTCAAGGCGCATCTCATAAACACGTACCGTCATTTTTGTTTGAAGCGCCAAAAGAATACTTTATAGAATTTTTACGAGGTTATAGCAATGGTGATGGATATCTCAATAAACGAGGAGGTTTAGAAATTACTTCAGTCAGCAAGCAACTTATAGAAGAACTTCATTGGCTTTCTCGGATGCATGGATTTAAATCTTTTATTCATTCATTTGTGGCCAAGGAAGGTCGTCAAATTAATAATGGTAAGTCTTTAAAAGAAACTGTTGCTTGGCGTCTTGGTTTTGGGAAATCTCAAAATCCTTTGAAACCTCAAAATGGCAAGGAAAGCGTTAAAAGAGCAATAGTAAAAAGCATTAAAAAATTACCATTTGATGACTATGTTTATGATTTTTGTGGTTGCGAAAACGAAGCCTTCTTTGGCGGTGAAACTCCAATTTTACTTCATAATACTAATCGCCCTGATATCTTGGATCCGGCTTTATTGCGGCCGGGAAGATTTGATC
>DAOSBJ010000042.1:0-1588 GCA_035360795.1 Minisyncoccota bacterium | reverse complement strand
CCAGTAGTAGCGGCGGCAGCCATAGTGAAATTAAAGATAAGAGATAAAAAATTAAAAACACAAATAAAAGATAAAAAATTAAAGGAAGTAATAAAAATATTAAAAGATTCAAAAAAATTAAGCGCTGAAAAAAGAGAAAAAGTTTTTAAATTAATAAAACAGAATCCTTTTATTGATATTTCTTGGTCAATGGTTGACGAAAAAACTATTGACAAAATAAATATTTCGGAGGCGACATTTCTGGCAATGAGAAAAAGCATTAAAAAATTACAAAAGAAATTACAAATAAAGCCGGACTTAATTTTAGTTGACGGCAATCAAAAAATTTCAAAACTGAAATACTCCCAAAAAACAATTATTAAAGGAGATGACATTGTATCTTCAATTGCCTTAGCCTCCATTGTCGCAAAAGTCATTCGCGATAAAAAAATGATTGCTTTAGCAAAAAAATATCCTCAATATAAATTTGAACTTCATAAAGGCTACCCAACTAAACTTCATCGCTATTTAATCACAAAATACGGACCTTGCAAAATTCACCGAAAAAGTTTTAAACCAATAAAAATTTCTAATGACGAAATTTTTAAATGATTTAAAAATTAAAAATTCCAAGAATAAAAATTTTAATAGCCAACTGTTGGTTATCCTTGGTCCCACAACTTCAGGAAAGTCTGATTTAGCAATTAAATTAGCGAAAATTTTTAACGGAGAAATAATTTCTGCTGATTCTCGCCAAGTCTATAAAGGAATGGACATTGGCAGCGGAAAAGTTCCTTTAAAGAAAATAAAAGGAAAACTTTACTCAGATGGAGTAAGGCATCACTTAATAGATGTCGCTAATCCTCAAGAGTATTTTTCTGTTGTTCAATATCAAAAATTGGCTTTAAAAGCCATTAAAGATATTCAAAAAAGAGGAAAACTGCCGATTTTGTGCGGCGGAACAGGCTTGTATATTTCTTCAGTAATTGAGGGCTGGCAATTTCCAAAGGTCAAACCAAATTTAAGGTTAAGAAAGGAATTGGAAAATTTAACCAAAGAAGAACTTTTTTTAAAACTCAAAAAATTAGATGCGAGGCGCGCTAAAACAATTGATAAAAATAATAAAAGAAGACTAATTCGCGCTTTAGAAATTCTTCTTCAAAATAAAAAAATAGAACCGCTTAAAAAAAATCCTTTAAAAATGGATATTTTGATTATTGGAATAAAAATAGACAAAGAAGTTCTTAAACAGAAAATTAAAAAAAGATTGGAAAAAAGATTAGAGGAAGGAATGATTGAAGAAGTAAAGAAATTAAGAGAGCAAGGCGTTTCTTCAAAAAGATTAGAAGATTTTGGTTTGGAATATAGATACGTTAATCGTTATCTTGAAAATAAAATCAATTTTAAGGAAATGAAAGAAACACTAGAAAAAGAAATTATTAAATACGCCAAAAGGCAAATGACTTGGTTTACCCGCCAAATAAAAAATGTTCGGTGGATAACTGAAACAAATCAAGCAATTGATTTAGTTAGAGATTGGTATTATTCAACTTCTCTCTAAATAACTTTTCTAAAATTTTTGGGTCAGCGGCTCCTTTTAATTTTGCCA
>DAOSBJ010000041.1:0-1619 GCA_035360795.1 Minisyncoccota bacterium | reverse complement strand
TTATCAATACTTTTGGGAAGGTGCAAAAGAGTGGAGCGCGGATAGAGTCAATCAACTGCAAATCCTAAAAGATATTGCTTTTAAAATCATTGATTTTATCTCGCAGTTTGAAGACGAGCTGGTAAAAATATGGAATAAGCCGAAGTTTGTTAAAAACTCAAATTATGTTATTACATTGGATAGAATTAAAGATATACTATTAACAGAAAATATTTTAAAGCATGAAAATATAAATAAACAGATTAAAGAATGGCAGGAGCTTGGAATAGTAGATGAAGACTTTAAAGTAACTGATGTTTTTGAAAACGATTTAATGGGCAAGCATTTGTCGGGGAAATATCAACATTTGCCCATTGATACCAAATATTTTAAGGATTTAGAGTTTAAGGTTCTGAGTCAGTTTGAAGATTTGGACAAATCCTTAGACGGCTGGTTAATAAAGAGCGAAAACTATCAAGCGCTAAATACAATCCTGCCGAAATTTAGGGAAAAGGTTCAGACAATTTACATTGACCCACCATTTAATACAGGCAATGACTTTATATTTATTGATAATTTCCAAGATTCATCGTGGCTAACGTTAATGGAGAATAGGTTAGAACTTGCAAAGGACTTACTAAGCAAAGAGGGAAATTTTTACTTGCATTTAGATCATATCGCCGAACATTATGGGAAAATCTTGTTAGATAATATTTTCAAAGAAGAAAATTTTAAAGCAAAAATCACTTGGAATACGGGAGAAAATATTTCTGGCTTTAAGTCCCAGGCACTCAATTGGATTAGACAAGCAGATTTTATTCATTACTATACAAAAACGGACAAAAATATTTTTCAAAAAGCTTATGAGATTATTGGCGAAGGCAAAAACGATATTGGTTGGTTAGATATTTTAGGGAAAAATAAAAATGACCTTTATATTGAAAAATGGGAAAATGGAAAATTCTTACAAAAGAAAGTTAATTTTAAAGTTAAAGCAAAAGGAACAATTTGGAATGATATCTACTCTTTTCAATACAGCGAGCCACGAATTACTGAGAGTTTATCTTTCGCAAGCAATCAGAAGCCAGAAAATCTTTTAAGAAGAATAATACAAACTTCCTCTAATCCTGAAAGTTTAGTTTTGGATTATTTTGTCGGTAGCGGTACAACTTGCGCGGTTGCTCAGAAACTTAATCGTAGATGGATTGGTATAGAAATGGGCGATCATTTCAATGAGATATATTTAGATGCAGTCAAAATTAAAAAGCAAATCGAGATAGAAGAAAATGGCGAAAGTGGGGAAGAAATAATTGACGAAGATAATCCTGCAATAGTTCAAGTCTTATCAGAAACAAAATCAGAAAAGACCGTTCTAATGAAGAAAATTGGCGCACTTGGCAGGTTGAAAATTGTTTTGGGTGGCGATAAAGAATTTAAAGCGATCCATAGCCCAGTAATAAGAAAACCACATCTAACTAAAGATATTAATTGGCAGGGTGGCGGCTTTTTCAAATACTACGAGTTTGAGCAATACGAAGAAGCATTGGCAAATTGCAAGTACGAAGATGGTAATTTATTTAATTCTCCTTCAAAAACTCCCTATCAGGAATATGTCTTTATGAAAGACGAGAAAATGCTTG
>DAOSBJ010000040.1:0-1622 GCA_035360795.1 Minisyncoccota bacterium | reverse complement strand
AAAGAGATTAAAAGATTTATTGAAAGATTTTAATCAATTGACTAAAGAATTAGTTGCAGTTAATAAGGATTAATCAATGTTTGGACATCGTAAATTTAGTTAACGAGTTAACGAATTAACGAGTTAACGAATTGAAATAACTAACAACCAAAATAAAATGGGTATGGTCTATGGTTAAAAGGTAATGAAGCCCGTATCGTTTAGGGTCAAAGGTTAAGAGTTAAAAGGATTTTTTACCTTAGACCCTGCCCTTTTCACCATACTGGCTTCTTAATCCTTAAACTCTTTACCTTAACCAGTTCATTAACGACTTGCGATGTCGTTAATCATTCCTTGTAATGGCAAGAGGGATCTTATTTTAATTAAAGCCCTTCGTTTGCTAAAATTGAATTTTTATTGTAAAATAGCCGTAATGAGATTATCAGAATCAAAAATCAAAACTAAAAAAAGAATAGAAATTGAGGAAGAATCTAAAGGATTAGCTTATTTGTTAAGAGCTAATTTTATTGAAAAACTCACTAGCGGAGTTTATAATTACTTGCCTTTTGGTTTAAGAGTAATCAGAAAAATTGAAAAAATTGTCCGGGAAGAGATGGAAAGAATTGGCGGTCAAGAGATTTTAATGGCGGCTTTGCATCCAAAGTCCTTATGGGAGCAAACTAATCGTTGGGAGGCATTTGATGCTTTATTTAAAGTTCAATCTCGCTATGGCCAATGGTATGGTTTAGGGCCAACTCATGAGGAAGTAGTTACTCCCTTAGCTAAAAATTTTATTTTTTCTTATCGGGATTTGCCTCTTTATTTATATCAGATTCAAACTAAGTTTAGAGATGAACCGCGACCGAAAGGGGGATTAATGAGGACAAAAGAATTTTTGATGAAAGATTTATATAGTTTTCATACTGATGAGAAGGATTTGGGTTGGTATTATGAGAAAGTCAAAAAAGCTTATTTAAAAGTTTATAAACGATGCGGATTAAAACCAATTATTACCGAAGCTTCAGGAGGTACTTTTTCTAAATTTTCTCATGAATTTCAGGTTTTAACCGAGAAAGGAGAAGATACTATTTTTCTTTGCGCTAATTGTGGCTTTAGCCGAAATAAAGAAATAATGGAAGGCAAGAAGTGTCCTGTTTGCGGGAAAAAAATTGAAAGTTATTCAGCTGCTGAAGTGGGAAATATTTTTAAGTTAAAAGACAAATATTCCCGGTCTTTGGATTTGAAATACATTGATCAAAATGGGGAGGAAAAATATGTTTTAATGGGTTGCTATGGTATTGGAATCTCCCGTCTTTTAAGCGTTATTAGCGAAGTTCTTTCTGATAGCAAGGGATTGGTTTTTCCTGAAGAAATTGCTCCTTATCATTATATTATTCTTCCTCTTTATACCGGTAGAAGAGATACTGACAAAAAAATTACTAAGTTCAGCGAAGAAATTTACCAGTTATTAAAAAATCATCAAAAAGAAGTAGTTTTTGATGATCGGAAAAATGTGTCTATTGGTGAAAAATTTAACGATGTTGATTTAATGGGAATTTTTTATCGTTTAGTAATAAGCGAGAAAACTCTTTCAAAAAAAAGGATAGAAGTCAAAAAAAGAAATTCTCCGAATTTAAAATATC
>DAOSBJ010000039.1:0-1671 GCA_035360795.1 Minisyncoccota bacterium | reverse complement strand
CATCTAATAGATATTTTTTAAAATTAGATTTAACTAAATCAGTCTTATCTATTTTCGAAGAAAAAACCAAAAAATTAGATAGGCGGGAAATTTTAATTGATAAAGGCATATAATTAATTATAACAGCTTGGAAGAAAATTGTATATTTTTTAAAGTTTAAAATGATTCTAAATACACAGCAAAATTTATTTTTAAATGCGGGACAGAAAGAAATTTAATAAAATTTTGTGTTTAAAACTCTCTTTTAAAAAGTTTTTTAAAAAAATAATGACAAAAGATAAGAGTTATTATATAATTAAATATTAATAAAATTATGACAAAAGAACAAAAATTTTATAAAGCATTAGAAGATATTTTTGTCGGCGTCAAGATTGAGGGTGAAGGTGGTTTTGTTAATTTAATGAAGATAAAATCAAGTTATTATTCCCAAATTAAAGAACATTTAGAAAAAGATATTGATGAAAACTTAAAGAAATATCCAGATTTTCGCGACGAACTTTTTGATAAACTCTATTCCTTTTTTAACCGCTATTTTTCCAGAAGCGGTTCTATTTATTTTAATTACACTCCTATTCACCAAAATATTTACGATAAAGTATATAAAGAAAAAAATATAAAGTATCAGTTAGATAATAAATCTGTAAAATTAGAAAAAGTTTATAGCGATGATAAAGATGTGATGCTTTTTTGGAAAACTCATATGCTTTATTATGTAAAGTCAGATAGGATTTTTAAAAATCTTGAAGTTGCTTTTGATAATTATAAATTTTTCTTTGATGTTTCAAAATTAGAATATAAAAAAGCCAATGAAAAAAAGAATTTAGTTTATCAATTTAAAAATATTCGTAAAGATGGAATTATTGTATTTGAAGTTTTTTACTCTGAGAAAGGAAAAATTACCAAGATAGATGAAATTAAAAAAGAACTTAAAGGGAAAGATATTAAAATTAAAGATGAAGATTTAGAGAAAGCTTTTCAAACTTTTGAAAAGCAAAGTGAAGTTGATTATTTTATAAACAAAAATGCTGAAGAATTTTTAAAAGAACAATTTAAACTTTGGATTTATCAATATATTTATGCCGAAGAATCAAAATGGCCTAAAGAAAGGGTTGACCAATTGCAGATTTTAAAAGACATTGCTTACAAAATTATTGATTTTATTGCTCAATTTGAAGATGAACTGGTAAAAATTTGGAACAAGCCAAAGTTTGTAAAAAATTCAAATTATGTAATTACATTAGATAGAATTGTTTCTAAAAAGGGCGGAATAGAAGTTATTGGAAAAATTCAAAAACATAAAGATTTCACAGAACAAATAAAAGAATGGAAAGAATTGGGAATTTTAGAAAAAGAACCGAAAGAAATATTTGAAAACACTTTAGAAGGCAAAAAACTAAAAAAAGAATACGAACATTTACCAATAGATACTAAATATTTTAAAGATTTAGAGCTGGAAATTTTAAATTTATTTGATAATTTAGACGAATCTTTAGATGGCTGGCTGATAAAAAGCGAAAACTATCAGGCGTTAAACACAATTTTGCCAAAATTTAGAGAAAAAGTGCAGACAATATATATTGATCCGCCATTCAACAAAGAAAGCGATGCTGATTATTTTTATAATGTAAAATACAAAGATTCTACTTGGGCAAGTATGTTAGAAAATAGAAT
>DAOSBJ010000038.1:0-1673 GCA_035360795.1 Minisyncoccota bacterium | reverse complement strand
ACCACCAGAATAGATACTATTTTTGGCGCCACTTATTTAATTTTGTCGCCAGAGCATCCTCTGGCAAAAAAAATTACTCCTTTAAATTATCAAAAGGAAGTTGAAGATTATCTAGAGAAATCTTCTCAAAAATCAGAATTTGAAAGAATTAAAGAAGCGAGAGTAAAAACTGGAGTTTTTACTGGCGCTTATGCAATTAATCCGGCAAATAAAGAAAGAATTCCAATTTGGATTTCTGATTATGTTTTGATGAATTATGGTACCGGTGCCGTAATGGGAGTGCCGGCGCATGATAAACGAGATTGGGATTTTGCCAAAACTTTTAATCTGCCAATAAAAGAAGTGGTTTCTTTAAATGGCAAAGAAAGTTTGACTCTAAAAGAACCATATGAAGGCGAAGGAATTTTAATCAATTCTGGTCCATTTGATGGCCGGTTCTCAAAAGAAACAGTTGAACAAATAATGCTTTACACCGGCGGCAAAAAAACAGTCTGCTATAAATTAAGAGATTGGATTTTTTCCAGACAAAGATATTGGGGAGAGCCTATTCCAATCATAAAATGCGAGAGGTGTGGCAATGTGCCCTTAAAAGAAAATCAATTACCTTTAAGATTGCCTAAAATTAAAAAATATGAACCAACTGGCACTTATGAATCACCGCTGGCAGATATCAAAAAATGGGTAAATGTCAAATGTCCAATTTGCGGCAGCGAAGCAAGAAGGGAAACTAATACTATGCCCCAGTGGGCCGGTTCTTCTTGGTATTATTTACGGTATTTGGATCCAAAAAATGAAAAGAGATTAGTTGAACCAAAGAAGGAAAATTACTTTATGCCAGTTGATATTTATATCGGTGGCGCTGAGCATGCAGTTTTACATTTACTTTATGCCCGGTTTTGGCATAAGTTTTTGTACGATTTGGGTTTGGTTTCTACTAAAGAGCCATTTAAAAAACTTATCAATGTGGGAGTAATTTTAGGCGAAGAAGGAGAAAAAATGTCCAAATCAAGAGGCAATACTGTTTCTCCTGATGAAGTGATAAAACAATACGGCGTTGATTCTTTGAGGCTGTACGAACTGTTTATGGGTCCTTTAACATATTCTATGAAATGGAATCCAAAAAGTATCAATGGCATTTATCGTTTTTTAAGCAGGGTCTTTAATTTGGTTGAAGAAGCAACTTCTTTAAAGAAGAAAAAAAAGAATGGTTTTAAGCTAACTAGAGAAGCAAAAAAGAAATTAAACGCAAACTTAAAAGAATTGGAAATTTTAAGGCACAAAACAATTAAAAAAGTAACCGAAGATATTGAAAACTTTCACTTCAATACTGCGATTTCTGCTTTAATGACTTATCTGAATAAGTTAGAAGAAGTGCCAGTTTCAAGTATCAGTCGCTTGCATTTGGAAACTTTGGTTTTGCTTTTGTCGCCATTTGCTCCTTATACGAGCGAAGAGCTGTGGCAGACAAGTTTAAAAAATAAAAGTTCGGTCTTAAAAGCAAAGTGGCCAAAATTTAATCAAAAATTTATTGAAGAACAGCAATTTATTTTGATTATTCAGGTTAATGGCAGAATTCGCGGCAAAGTTAAAGCAAAAGTTAACTTGACAAAAGAAGAAGCGGAGAAGTTGGCTTTGAGCGTTTCTTCAGTGAAAAAATATCTCATAAAAAAACC
>DAOSBJ010000037.1:0-1702 GCA_035360795.1 Minisyncoccota bacterium | reverse complement strand
GTAATTACGCCTTGTTTTGTTCAAGCCGCTTCTTTTGAGCGTTCTTTTTTTGTTAATTCCAATTATGATTTTTCTTCCTCAGAAATGATTGATGCTCAACTGCTTAAAACCACTAATAAAATTTATTTTTACGTTCAAAAGGACTGGTATCAAAATTTAGACCCGCTTTTAAAAAACCAACTAAACAATAAACTTTCAGAAATTGCCAATATTTTTGAAAACCAGTTTTATCCCAAAATCACTAATTTGCTGACTACCGAAGATCTTCCCGGTATTGATAATGATTCCCGCTTAATTGTCGTCTTGGAAAAATTAAAAAACGATTTTGGCGGTTATGTCCGAACTAATGATCATCTGCCAAAATCAATTTCTCCTGACTCTAACGAAGGCCAAATTGTTTTTTTAAATGCTGAGGCCTTATTAACTAATCCATCCTCAGTCAGCAGTTATTACCTGACTCACGAATTTACCCATTTAATCACCTTGAAAGCAAAACCGGAAATGGAAGTTTTCTTATCGGAAATGCTGGCTGAATCTTCGGCTTTTTTCTTAGACCCTGATGTCAGCCGGTCTTTATTATTAAAAAGAGCCAATCAGCTTTTATCTACCACTTCCTTGAATTTTAATCTCTGGCAGGAGAAAAGTTTTGATTATGCCAAAGTTCATTTTTTGTCTTTATATTTAAAAGAGCAGTTTGGGGAAGAGATTTTTAAAGATATTTTATTTTCCTCAAAAAACGGTTTTTTGGCTATTGAAGAAGCCGTTCAAAAAAGAAACCCTTCTTTGGACCTTGATGATTTGATGACAGATTTCTTAATCACTTTAGTTTTGAACGATTGCTCTGTTAATAAAAAATATTGTTTTACTGATCAATCTTTAACTAATTTTTCAGTTTTGCCTTATTCTTATTATCTGCCAACCAGAGGCCAAGTGGCAATGACCGTGACTGATTCAGTTAGTAAAATGGAAGGCAAGTGGCAAAAAATTACCGGGGGCAATGGTTTATTAAAATTAAAATTCATTTTGCCTGAAGGAACGCCCATTAAAAAAATTCCCTATCTTTTAATTGACAGCAATAATCGAAAAACTTTAAATTTTCTTGATTTTTCCCGAACCAATATTCAGGAAATTACGGTTTTAAATTTTGGCTCTCAATATCAAAGTTTGATTTTTATTCCTTATTTAGGCAAAGAAGCCAAAGACAATCAGTCCTATTATTATGCTTGGGAAGTTAAAATTTTGCCCCAAAGCGAAGTTAGCGAAGAACAAGTTAAAACCGAGCTTTTAAAGCAGATTGCTGATTTAAAAAGACAAGTAGCTGTTTTACAAGAAAGATTAGCTTATCTTTTAACTGTTAAGCAGCAGCCGATTTGCTCTAATTTTAACTCGGATTTATCTTATGGAATGACTTCTAACGAAGTGAAATGCCTTCAGCAGTTTTTGGCTAATTTAGGCGAGGATATTTATCCGGAAAAATTGGTTACTGGTTATTACGGTCCTTTAACCGAAGCCGCAGTGAAAAGATACCAAGGTTTAAAGGGCATTATGGCTACTGGCTATTTTGGCCCTTTAACCCGCGCTGTTGCTAACCAGCAGATAAGAATTCCCTAAGGAAAAATGTTTAATAATCAATAATTATTAATCAATAATCAATAATTATTGATTGTAAAATTGACAATTGACAGCTTTTTGTTATCCTGAG
>DAOSBJ010000036.1:0-1822 GCA_035360795.1 Minisyncoccota bacterium | reverse complement strand
CTATCTGATTACGGATTTCAAGGAATAAATTTATCCATCATTTCTTTTAATCCTTTACAAAAACTGCTGAATGAATCTTTAAGTGATATTCGCAACGGGTTGAATAAAAGTTTGGGCAGTTTAGAAAAAAAAATTGTTATCGTTATTGACGATATAGACAGATTGGACGCCGATGAAACAAAATTGATTTTTAAACTGGTAAAATTGACAGCTAATTTTCCTAATACGGTCTTTCTTTTGGCATATGACAGAAACAGAGTTGAGAAAAGACTGACGATAGAAAAAGACGGCTTTGAGGGCGGCGAATATCTGAAAAAGATAGTTCAAGTTTCTTTTGTGCTTCCAGAACCGGACTTGGAAGATTTGTGGCAGATTTTGTTTGAAGATTTGGACGCAACTATCAAAGCCGTTTATGGCGAGGTAAACGTTGATGACAAAAGATGGGGTAATTTATTTCATGCGGGCTTGAAGAATCTATTTATTACTATAAGAGATATAAAACGATTTATTAGTTCTTTGAGATTAGATTGGTCTATTGTAAGCAAAGACGATATTACACCGGTAGATTTTATTGGCATTGAGGCGATCCGTGTTTTTGCGCCTCAATTTTACAGCGCGATGAGCGCAAACAAACATCTTTTTACCGCGACAGATAGCTTATATGTTGGCTTGAGTTCAAGAGATGATAAAAGTGCAAGAGAGACAAAATATAAAGAATTATTAGAGCTTATTCCCGATAATTTAAAGCAACCAATGGACGAAATTTGTAAGCAACTTTTTCCCCAGCTTGATTTCAGGATATCTTATCCGCACGACTGGCAACAAACCTGGCGGAAGGAATTGCGTGTTTGTTCTGAAGAAAAATTTGATTTCTATTTTCGCTTAGGTATTCCAACGGGAGCGGTTTCCGAGGCAGAGTTAAAAGCGGTTATAAAGACACTGAATAAACAAGATAATTTTTTAAAAAATCTTAAAAAATTTAATGAAGAAAAGCGACTTCGTAAAATTTTAAGTCGCTTAATTGATTATCTTGATGATATAGATAAAGACAAAATCAATACTTTTATTTTAAGTCTTTGGCAACTTGAGGAAGAAGTGGACGACAAGCGTTTTGGCATGTGGGATTTAGAGGACATAGATACACTTGTTTCAAGGCTAAGCTATCACTCTATAAAACAAAAAGTGGAAAAAGGCAAAAGAGGTGCATTTATTGCGGAATTAGTTAAGAATAGTAGTGTTCTATATCCCGCAGTTAAATTTGCTGGTTTGGTTGTTCACGAATTTGAAGAAAAAAACAAAAAGCCGAGCGAGGAAACTTTGCTCGAACAATCGGAAATAGAAAATTTGAAATCGGCTATTTCGGGAAAATTTAATGAAATTGATAAAAATAATTTGAAAGACAATAAGCATTTAGCATACTTGTTATTTCGTTGGAAAGAAAACGCAGGCGAAGAAGTAGTCAAAAGTTTCATTACTGAATTGTTGAAAAATAAATCTGACACGGCCACTTTTTTATCCGCTTTTGTTTCAGATGTTTTTTCTCAAGGTATAGGTGATTATGTGTCAACGAAAAAGCGAGAATTAAATAAAAAATCAATTGAAGCTCTTTACCAAATCAGTGAAATTGAGAAAATTGTAAATAGTATTACTGATGAAGATTTAAAAAACTTTAACGAGCAACAAAAAGAAGCTATAGAAATGTTTAAAAAACCAAAGAAATCTGATATATTTGATTAAGACAACTAACCCCGCTCACCACTCTTTTGGGGCCTCGCCGCCGTCTGAAAAAACGCTCTCGGGTTTCCAGCAGGCGGGCAAAAAG
>DAOSBJ010000035.1:0-2300 GCA_035360795.1 Minisyncoccota bacterium | reverse complement strand
AATTCTTGCCAAATTTTAATTATCGTTATATAATCTATAAACAAGAAGACAATGATAACAAAATTATCGTAATTGGTTATGCCAAAAACAGAAGGTAATTTTTTAAAAATTTATCGATTGGCTTATGAAGATAAAAAGGCGTTATATCGCTCGTTGATTTTATTGGGTTTAATTTTTTCTTTTTTCTTATTAGCTCAATATTATTCGTTTTTTGTAGTTAGTCAGGGATTGATAAAACGAATTAATGTAATTTTAGCCATTCTTTTTTGGTTATTGTCATTGGTCTTATTTGTTTTTTTCGCGATAGCCAGTAATAGCAAAATGATTTTGCTAGCGTTAGTCGTTTTGCCTTTAACTTTATTTTTGACATTGTTTCTTGTAAAATTTCCTTTTGAAACAACACCGATAAGAGACCTAATTATTTATTATTTAATTTTATTTTTTTCCTTTTTATTTGCTGTTCTCTTTTTTAATCTTGAAGTTAGCGGAGAAATTAAATTATCCTTTTATCGAATTATTAAACGAGGTTCTTTGTTTTTAACTCTTATAGTTTTCACTATTTTTTGGTTGTTTTTCAGCTGGCAATACTCTTTAAATTTTAATAATTTATTAAATGTTATTATTGATGAAATTCCGCTTCCTTTTAACACAACAGTAAATGAGTTTATTGAAAACTCAGTTAATAACCAAGGTCTTTTTTATTCGCCAGAGGAATTGCCTAATGTTATTCCGCCAACCTCTCTTGAAGAAAAAATCCAGCGGATTTCTCAAGAATTTTCTCAACAGACAGAAGTACCAGAAATTGCTTCCACCGAAATTAATCTTCAATCAGAAGCGAGCCAACAAATGATGGAAGCAGCCAAAAAACAATTAGAAACAATATTCGGTCAACCTTTAACTGGTGAGGAGAATTTATCAATATTGATTAAAAACTTTTTAAAAACAAAAATTACCCAAAGCTTTTCTTTGCCTTTCTTCAAATGGATTTATTGGTTGGTTTTAATTTTGATTGCTTTTAGTTTAATCAGTTTAGTTAATTTTTTCTTAAGTATTTTTTTGAGTATTTTCAGCCGGCTGACTTTGCCATTATTAATAAGAGTAAAACTATTAAAAATAGATAAAAAGGGGATTGAAAAAGAAATTTTAACTGTTAAAGTTTAAATGAAAAATGCCAAAAGATTATTATAAAATTTTAGGAGTTAATAAAAATGCTTCTCAGGATGAAATTCGAAAGGCTTTTCATAAATTAGCTCATCAATATCATCCTGATAAAGGCGGTGACGCGGAAAAGTTTAAAGAAATTAACGAAGCTTATCAGGTGCTATCTGACCCGGCAAAAAGGGCTCAATATGACCGTTACGGTCAGGTTTTTGACCGGGCTGGGGCTGGAAGTAATGCTGGTGGTTTTGATTTTTCCAATTTTAATTGGGAAAACTTTGATTTTGGTTCAGATTTTGGTACTTCTGGTTCTTCGTCTTTTGGCTCTGATATTTTTGATTTATTTTCTGATTTTTTTGGCGAACGTTCAGAAAGTAAAAACAGGAAGAAAAAAACTGATAATCGGGGTCGAGATATAGAAATAGATACCAATATTACTTTAGAAGAAGCCGCTTTTGGCACAGAAAAGGAAATTAGTTTTCGAACTTATATTAAATGTGATAATTGTAATGGCAGTGGTTATGAACCGGGCTCTAAACAAAAAACTTGTTCAGAATGTAAAGGAGAGGGTTTTATTAGATATCGTCAAAGAACTATTTTTGGAGAATTTACTCAAATTAGAGATTGTCCAAAATGCAAGGGTCGGGGAAAAATACCCGAAAAACCTTGTCGTAAATGTGGCGGCGATGGCCGAATTTATGATTTTAAAAAAATAAAAATCAGCATTCCAGCCGGTATTAGAGACAAAGAAACTATTAGAATCAAAGGCGAAGGGGAAGCGGGTTTATTTGGGGCGCCAAGCGGAGATTTATACGCAAAGATCAATATTCTTCCTCATCCGGTTTTTGAAAGAAAAAATGACGACCTGTATACTTCAATATTTATTTCTTTTCCCGAGGCAATTTTAGGAACAAAAAAAGAAATCAAGGCTCTTGATGGTAAAAAAATTATTTTAAAAATTCCTGCTGGGACTAATTCAGGAGAAATTTTTCGGCTCCGGGGCAAAGGAATTAAACACTTTAATTCCTTAGGTTATGGTGATTTGTATGTTACAGTGAAAATTAAAACCCCTCAAAAGGTTTCCTCAAAAGCTCAAAAATTATTGGAAGAATTAGAAAAGGAATTAAAAGAAGATTAAGAAA
>DAOSBJ010000034.1:0-2590 GCA_035360795.1 Minisyncoccota bacterium | reverse complement strand
TTTAAGGAAAAAAATTTACTATGAGCAACACAAATTACAAACCAATTAAAGAAAAAATAAAAGTAGAACCGGAGAAAAAAGAAGGTGTAAGAGATTATATTTCTGGCCAATGGATTAGATCGGGAGTTAAAGAACACGAAGAAGCCGTTAATGTATTTGCCCAACGGCTAATTGAAGAACTTGGCTATTCTAAAGAACAGGTGCAAACAGTCCCTCAATTTAGAGTCAAAGTATCACCATCGGGTCAAGAAAAATATCCAGTAGATATTACCGTATTCCGTGATGAAAAGAAATCTTATGACAATGTTTATATGCTTGTTGAGTGTAAACAACCGAATAGGAAGGATGGCAGAAAACAGCTTGATATTTACTTAAACCTTGTGCCATCGGTAGAAATTGGAGTTTGGTTTAACGGGAAGGAACACCTATATCTTTGGAAAACTCGTGATCCAAAAACCCAACGCTGGACTTGGACCGAAATTCCAGATATCCCTAAAAGAGGACAGAGAGTTGAAGATATTGGACTTTATAAGAGGAAAAATCTCGAAGTCCCTAAAAATTTAAAAGCTGTCTTCAATGATATCCGTAATCATTTAGCTGGAAATATTACCGGCATTACTAGAGACGAGGCAATCGCCCAAGAAATTATAAACCTACTCTTTTGTAAAATATATGACGAAATCAATACTTCGCCAGAACAACAAATAACTTTTCGCGCAGGTGTTAATGAACCAAGAGAAGATGTAAAAGAAAGAATTGTTAATTTGTTTGAGAAAGTTAAACAAGAATACGATGATGTTTTTGAAAAGGAAGATGTTATTAAACTTGATCCTGACTCAATTGTCTATGTAGTTGGCGAGTTACAAAAATACGCTATAACAAAAGCGGAACGAGACGCTATTGGTGATGCCTTTGAAGTTTTTATTGGACCAGCTTTAAGAGGCAGCGAGGGGCAATTTTTCACTCCAAGAAATGTGGTTAGAATGGCGATTGAAATGCTTGATCCAGGAATAGGTGAATATGTGATTGATCCAGCGTGCGGTAGTGGCGGTTTCTTGATAGTCGCACTTGAGTATATGTGGTCAAAACTGGATAAAGAAGCCGAGAAGAAAGGTTGGCCAAAAGAGCTTTTAGCTGTAAAACGGCGTGAATTAGCATCAAAATATATTGCTGGCATAGATAAAGATTCTTTTTTAGCAAAAGTTACAAAAGCTTATATGGCAATCATCGGTGATGGCCGAGGAGGAATTTTTTGCGAAAATTCATTAGTGTCGTTATCGGAATGGAATTCTAAAACTCGCCAGAAGATTGCTTTAGAAATTTTTGATGTTTTAGTTACTAATCCTCCCTTTGGCGCCAAGATTCCCGTTCGTGGCGATAGAATTTTAGAACAATATGAACTCGGATTTAAATGGAAATATGACAAAAAAACAAAAACATGGGAGAGAACCAATAAATTACAAGATAAACAACCACCGCAGATTTTATTTATCGAAAGATGTCTTCAGCTATTAAAACCTGGAGGCAGAATGGGAATTGTTTTGCCCGAGGGTATTCTCGGAAATATTGAAGATGGAAATATAAGAAAATTGATTTTAGACAAGGCTGAATTGTTAGCTGTAGTAGATTTACCATCAGAAACATTTCAACCCAGCACCGCGACAAAAACTTGTATTTTATTTTTACAAAAAAAGCCAGCCAGAAATAATGTTTCTAAAATATACTTAGCGATCGCCAAAAAAGTTGGCCATAACAGAAGGGGTAAGGCCATAGAAGAAGATGAATTGCCAATCATTTCCTCTTGTTATAAAAAAAATGATAGTACTTTCGGTATTGATCGATTTTTCTGGATTAACAGAGAGGATATTACTGATTTTTACAATTTTATTCCGAGACGTTATTACCCTGAATTACAAAAACGCTTAAACGATATTAAAAAGAGGGGCATAAAAACTATCTCATTAAGAGAATTAAAAGCGGAAAAGATAATCGCAGTAACAAAGGGAGACGAAGTGGGTTCTGAAAATTACACAAACGAAGGAATTCCTTTTATTAGAACGAATGATATTATAAATGGGATAATAAATAGAAATACTAAACAAATGATAGATGAAGACCTTTATCAAGAAATCTATAGAGAAAAGCAGAATTTGAAGCCAGGTGATATTCTTTTTACAAAAGATGGGAAAATCGGTATTGTAGGAATGATTAAAGATGGCGATCAGTGCGTAATAGCATCAGGTATTGCAAAAATAAGAGTTTTGAATGAGAAAAAACTTAATAAGTTCTATTTATTCGCAGCTCTAAATAGTAAAATTGTTTTTGATCAGGCACAAGCTCGATATGTTACAGCAACTACTATTATGCATCTTCATAACGAACGATTTTTAGACATAGAAATTCCACTATTAAGTATAAATCAACAAAATGAAATCGGTAAAAAAATAAAATATATATTTGATTTGAAAAGCAAGGCAGATATCTTATTGGAAGAAGAAAAGGAAAAATTTTTAAAGTAAGAGTTTATTTTATGAATAAATACGATAACTTAAAATTTTTCAAAGAAACTAAAGATAGAACAAACCATATC
>DAOSBJ010000033.1:0-2751 GCA_035360795.1 Minisyncoccota bacterium | reverse complement strand
TAAATATTGATTTGTTTATTCTTTATAATCATCGCTCCGTAATTATCCACTACTGACTTAACCGACAAAATTTTTTCCTTGAACTCATTAGAACTTTTCGCTAAATCGCTTTTACAATCTTCGCTCCACCTTTTAATCATCAGTCGTGCAGAACCTTTAATAATTTCGTATAAATCTTCTGGAGATATAAATTTGGCTTTGAAATTCGTTGCTTTTTCTAGTTTTCTTGATTTTTCGTCAAGCACCGCATAAGACACTCCGATGTTTTTCGCAACAGAAAAAAAGTGGGTTAATGAGTTTCTTAATTTTCTCAAATCGTCTGCAGTAATATGTTTTAATCTTTCTGGATTTTTTTGACACCATTCATTCTCTTGATTCAAACAAAACCTTTCTAAAAAATCTTTCACATTGTCTTGATTCATCGTTCTTTTAATAATTTCTTTCTCGTCAGAAATTTTGTTTTCATAAGCAATATTTAAACAAAACAATGTTTCTAAATTCGCAAACAACACTATCATCTCCGAACGAATTGGTCTATCTATTTTTAATTTTTCTGCAATAGTGGCCGGCGGTTCGGAAAAAGTAAATTGAAAATCAATATTGTTTTCTTTTAACTTTCCAGCAAGAACCTCTATAAATTTTAATGTCTCTAAATGCTGCTTTCTGATTGCTTCCAACTTTTTATCGAAATTTAAAAAACATTCAATTTCTTTTTCAATTTCTTGTAAGAAACTAACAACTGAATATAGATCTGGGGAAATTATAACTTTTTCTCCATTAAAAATAAAATGCGTGCTTTTATTCTCCATATTCTATTTAGTAATAATCAGCACTTTGGAAATAGTTGTATAAGTTTTTCCCTTGAAACTAAACACAATTTCATCTTTTGTTGATACTGAGGCACTATCAAAAAATTTATCAATTTCACTAAATACAAAATCAAAATCTCTTTTTAATTTCCAGCTTTCTTCTAAATTATTTTTACTGGCTAAAACTACAAATAATCTATTGTCAGATCCAAATCTTTGCGCTCCTTGATTTTCATAAAGCCAAACGATTAAATCTTTTGGATTTTTTAAGACCTGCTCTAAAGCAAAACCTTTTGGTAAGTAAGTAATTTTTAAGTCAAACGGTTGATCATCAAAGAAAATATCAACACCAAAATTATTTTTAAGCGTTGGAATAACTCGCGGATGTTGGCTTATATGATCCTCAATTAAAACTGTCGTCCAATGATTATACCAAGTGGCAATTACATAATGTGTAATATCATCGTGTAATTTATTTTTGACTCCGTTTATCAAATCATCGTATCTTACAAAACGTCTTACATATTCGGTTTGAATTTTTTGGTCCAATTGTCCCTGAACAACACCCCATCTAAATTCTTTAACTTTTAGTAGCTCTTGTTTTAAATCCTCATCGGAAATAAGTTTCTGTCTTTCCTTAACATAATCTTGATATTTCTTTTTAATGAATTCATCAATTTTGCTTTGCGGAATATCAATGAGTCTTTTGATAAGACCTGAAACAGTGCCTCGCGCATCAACACCAACTAGACTTGCCAATTTCTTTAATTCCTCAGCTTTAATTGATCTCAATTTTAAATTTGTAAGCTCTTTTTTGGAAACTAGCATATTATTTTTTTTGGAATAATAAAATGTATTCGTGTCTAAAAATATAGAAGCCACCGACCAAGGCTCTATATCGCCACAGATGCTCTTGATTTCTTTTAGCCCGATTATTAACCATATTTTTAACTAAAATACTTTTTAGTATTAAGCCATCTCTATTTAATACTTCCTGCATTGTCATAAATCCTAACGGTACCCATTCGGAATTTGTGTATTTGTCGCCAATCACAACCGCTAAATAGTGCTTTCTTTCAAGTAAATCTAAAAAATTAGAAACAACATCGCCAAAAAGCTTTAAGAATTCTTTTACTGATTTGGCATTACTTAAATCGTCGGGCCTATCGCTAAATTTAATAATATCGTGGTATGGTGGATGCATTATTATTAACTGAACATTTTGTCGACCATACGCCTTTAAAATTTCATCTACCTTTTGTCTTGTTTCTTTTTTAGTACTGTCAGCAATCAAAACTTCAGTAAAAACTTTTGTATTAAATAATGATTCTTGACTAATTCTTTGTTTTGCCATTTCTGCAATTTTAGGCAACAATTCAATTCCAATTCCATTTCGTCCTAATCTTTTACATTCAATTAAAGTTGTCCCGCTTCCTAAAAAAGTATCCAAAACAACATCACCTTTTTTAGTAAATCGTCTCATTAGTTGGTTCGGTATTTGTGGAATAAAATTTCCGTGGTAGTCGCCTCGATGAGCCCCAGATTTATCTCGCTCGCCGATAATCCATAAACTATCAGTTATAATATCCTGATATTCTTTCCAATTATTTAAATTTAAATCATTTATCTTGGGCATAGTTTCATTTTATTAAATCATCTACTCCGACGCCTAACGCTTTGGCGATTTTAGCTAATGTTTCAATGGTTGGGTTTTTGTTTGCTCCCGACTCGATTTTAATAATCGTGTTATAGGTGACATCGGCTAATTTTGAAAGCCGGTCCTGTGAAATACCCATTTTCTGACGATATTTCTTTATATTTTCGGCAATTGTTGATTTATTGTTTGACTTCATTGTAATATATTACTATAATTGAAGTAATAGTTCCGAAACTTTCTTAATCTATTACAATGATAACAAAAAAATTTGAAAGAGTAAAGAAT
>DAOSBJ010000032.1:0-3040 GCA_035360795.1 Minisyncoccota bacterium | reverse complement strand
CGTTTTTAGAACGGTAACGGATATTTAATCGCCGAGATTGAAAATCCGTGCAATTGCTGCACGAATGGGTTTCAGCATACCGATTCTGACTCGGCAACCACGCTTCAATATCAAAAGATTTAGCCGAAGGATTTGATAAATCGCCAGTGCACAATTGAATAACGCGATAGGGCAATCCCAATTTTTGCATCAGCTCCTCTTCAATGGCTAAAATAAGTTGATGCTCTTCCTCGGATTGTTCTGGCTTGCAAAAAATAAACATTTCTAATTTTTCAAAATAATGGACGCGCCAAATACCCTTTGTATCTTTTCCGTAAGAACCAGCCTCTCTTCTAAAACATGGCGAAAAAGCGATGTAGCGCAAAGGCAACTCTTTTTCTTCTAAAATTTCATCCATATGCATCGGACCTACTGCTTGTTCGGCTGTACCAATCAAAAATAAATCATCTTGAGGAAAATAATAACGTTCCGCCAAATCTTTTTCGCTATCAATATAACCCATCCCTTTCATGGCCTTTGAAGAAATAAAAGCAGGTGGAACTATTGGTACAAATCCTTTTTCTCTAAGAAAATTCATTACCCACCTTACCAACGCATATTCCAAAAGCACTGCCTCATTTTTTAAATATCCAAAACGCGTTCCCGCTACCTTAGCAGCTCTTTTCGTATCAATCCACTTGTCTTCTGTTAACGTTAAATAGTCTTGAGGTTCAAATTTAAATTTTGGCTTTTTCCCCACTTCTCGCAATACCTTATTTTCACTCTCATCTTTTCCTAATGGAACATCTTCCAGTGGCAAATTAGGAATCTGATAAAGTAATTTATCTAATTCATTTTCTATTGGCGTTAACTCCTTTTCTAAATCTTTAATACGCTGTTTGGTAGCCCGCGCTTGCTCTAAATGATCTTGACTAAATTTATCATTTTGTGACAACTCATTTAAATGAGCTCGCAAAAATTCCACTTCTGCTAGACTGCTACGATATTCTTTGTCAAGTGATAAAATTTTATCAATAATTTCAACATTACAATTTTTCTTTGCAATTCCTTCTTTGTATAATTGCGGGTTTTCTCTAATTTTTTTTAATAAATCTGTAAGCATATTTTTTATTTATTTTTCATAAACGGGAAAAAAATGACCTCTTTAATAGATGGCGCATTGGTTAAAAGCATAACCAATCGATCAATGCCAATGCCAACGCCTGCCGTGGGTGGCATTCCATATTCCAATGCTTCTATAAAATCTTTATCATAGGGCGACGCTTCTTTATCGCCTGCCTTTCTTCGTTGCTCTTGTTTTTTAAAACGTTCCGCTTGTTCTAATGGATCATTTAATTCTGAATAACCATTAACCAATTCGATTCCACCAACAACCAACTGAAATCTTTCTGTTTCATTCGGATTGTCTTTGCTCAATTTGGCCAATGGCGATAAAACGATGGGATGATGAGTAACAAAAGTGGGCTGAGTTAGTTTTTCTAAACAAACTTTTTTATAAACTTCATCCATCAAACCCCACTCATCCATCTTTTTTATTTCTTCTGTTATTGTTACTCCTTGAGTTTGAAGAAATGCTCTCCATGTTTGGCTTTTTGTCGCCAACGGTTTTAGATTTGTTTCTTCTTCAATTAAATCTAAAAATTTCTTACGCGGCCATGGTGGAGTAAAATTAATTAACTGGCCATTTAAATTAATAAGCATCGGATCTTCTGTTTGAGGCAAGGCGTTTTTGAGAATATAAACAAAAAGTCGTTCAATAAAATCCATCATATCTTCATAATCAGCATAAGCCCAATAAAGCTCCATCATTGTAAATTCGGGATTATGAGTTTTATCAATACCCTCGTTGCGAAAATTCTTACCAATTTCAAAAATCTTTTCAAAGCCACCAACAATTAAACGTTTTAAATATAATTCTGGCGCGATACGAAGATAAAGTGGCATATTCAAAATATTAAGTTTTGTTTTGAAAGGGCGTGCGGTCGCTCCACCGGCCAATGTTTGTAAAATAGGCGTTTCCACCTCCATAAAACCTTCCTTATCAAAAAAACTTCTCATTGCTTTAATAATTTTCGAGCGAGTTTCAAACCGTTTTCTTACTTCCTCATTTAAAATTAAATCAAGATAGCGACGCCGAAAACGTTCTTCGGTGTCTTTTAAGCCATACCACTCTGAAGGAATAGGTTTTAAGCTTTTTGCTAAAAGGCGCCACTCTTGAACCAATAAACTTTTTTCCCCTCTTTCCGTTTTGAAAGGAAAGCCTCTAACTTCAATGAAATCGCTCACGTCTAAGTATTGACTGAGGGATTCGAAATTTTTTGTTTCTTCTTTTTTAAAAACCATCTGCAAATGCCCGCTGGCATCACGCAAATCAGCAAATGCTATTCCGCCATGAAAACGAATGCTCATTATTCTTCCTCCTGTCCAAATTTTCTTTTTTGCAATACTCCAAGAATAAAAATTGTTCAAAATTTTACCAATGGGTTGATTACGAAAACAATGACTCGGATAAACTTCCATGCCTTGTTTTTTTAATTCTTTTATTTTTGCAATTCTTATTTTTTTAACTTGATCAGCTGTTGACATAATTTTAATCAATAGAAATGATTCTGTATTGTTTGATAATCTGATTGGGGCTTTGAATTTTAACCCAATCCCCTTCTTTTTTATCCATCAATACCATTCCCAATGGCGATTTATAAGAAATAAGGTTTTTAAATGGATCGCTTTCTTCTGGGCCAACAATTTGATATTCAAAAATTTGTCCTTTTTCATCTTGAATTTTCACTTTAGCGCCTATATAAACTCTATCATTTTTTTGTGATTTTTCAATAATTTCGCAGTGAGCAAGAATATTTTCTAATTCATCAATTCGACGATCGTTTTTTTCTTTTGCGTCTTTGGCCTCTGTATAAGCGGCATTTTCAGATAAATCTCCAAGATCTTTAGCGTGCTTTAAATCAGCGGCTATTTTTTGTCTAATAATTGTTTTCCGCTCTTCAAGTTCACGACATAACTCTTCATATTTTTCTTTGCTTAA
>DAOSBJ010000031.1:0-3051 GCA_035360795.1 Minisyncoccota bacterium | reverse complement strand
AAATTTTATTTAGAAATTGCATTTTACCACAAAAACCATAAAAATTCAAAAGTTAGAATAATTTGATATAATTCAAGATTCAGATTAAAATAATTAAAATATTCATTTCGATAAAAATAATGGCCAAAATTATTATTAAAAACGAAGAAGGATCACAACTGATGTATTTGGCTTTTTTAGCGTATTTTACCCTATATCCGAAACCATGGGGGCGAATTGACCAAAATCCTCTAGCTAAAAAAGCCCAAATGTATTTTTTAAGAAATGGTTTGGATCAAGAAATAAAGAACTTTTTAGATTTTTGTTTTCTTGATTTTCAAAATTATATTGGTGAATCAACAATCACTTATTTTTCTTTAGCCTACCACAATCCTCAACGCAAATTATCTCTATTAAAATTTATTAAAAAAAATAAACCAAAAATAGCACCCTTCTTTAACCAAATTTATAATGCCTGTCTAAAATCTTTGGATAGTTTTAAGAAATCTATCGAAAATTCAAGTTTGCAAAAACAAATTCAAAAAGCCACTCAAAAAGATATATTAAACAAAAAATCTTTACTTCCTGATTTGAAAAAAGTCATTAAAGAAGATCTAGAATTTTTTAACGCCGAAGAAAAAGTTAAAGAAACGGTTTTTATTATTACTCCTACCAACTTTTTCCCTTATCAATTTGATGCCGGAAGCTATTTTTTTGGAAAAGAAATAATTATTATTAGTTCAGAACCAAATAATTTAAACCTAATAGAACATGAATTTCTACACGCTTTTATAACCCCTATTGTAGAAAAATTGTTAGCTAAAAATTTTAATCTGCAAAAAAACGTTATAAATCTTACTTCTCAAAAAAGGAAAGAAACCTATGGAAATATCGCTTCTCACTTGTTATCTGAGGAATTAATTTATACCTATATCAATAATTTTAAAATAAAACAAACACCATCATATGATAATTTTTTAAAAAATTATTCTTTTAAGAGCGAAAGGGAATTTCAGGAATTTTTAAAAGAACATTCAGGTTTTCAAAAACGATGTCAGAAATTAAAAATCAACAACTTACACTCTTTTCAAAAAAAATCAAAATTATTTTTTGACACTTACGAAAAAAATATTCTCTCAGAAATTATCTATCAATTATATAATCACTTCCAAAACAAAAAGGAAAACAATCCTGATCTTAAGTTTGAACGTTTTCTTTTTAAATATTTAAAAAATATTTAAAAACGGGCTGCTTTTATTTTATTGCCAGCCCGTCTGTACCGTTTTGAGCAATATATTCTAATAAATTTTTGGTGAATTCTTGAATTTCTTTACAATAAGGGCTTGTTTTTTGTTCAAACCCATTTTTATACACGACAGCCTTTGTTGCTGGACAATCACCTCGACAACTAAATCTAGCTACGCAATCTTTACATGCCTGAATATTATCAACTGTTAATTCTTGAAGAAAATTATATTTCTTATCATCAAAAACAAACTCTTCTTCTTCCTCTTTAAAATAACCATAGCAAAAAATATCTGAAATAGAATCTTCCCCTATCATTCTATTACAAGCTAATATCCGTCCATCCGGTAAAATCATAAAATTAGAATCACCAATTCCACAAAATCTATTTTTAGCAGAACCAATCATAGAAACAGAAGTTCTTATTTTCGCTCCTAAAGAAGCGGCGACAGGAACTGACTCTAAAAATCTATTGAAAAACAAACTATAATCCACTGCTAAATCTAAACAATCATTTCGAATGCTTGATTCAACTGGTTCAAAGTTAATTATACAATTTGGAAATTCTTTAGCCAAAAATAATGTAATCATCGGTAAGGATTGAACATTTTTCTCTGTTACGGTTACCCTAAAACTAATTTTTGGTGGCATGATATCATAAATCACTTTAGCCGTTCTAAAAGATAAATTAAAACTGTTATCGCGTTGCCAATCATGAATTTCTTTGTAACCATCCATGGAAACTGTAATATTATCTATATTATTTGCCAACCATTTTGCTTTATTAATTGTCATACAACCATTTGTCGTAATCCTAGTCAACCCACGACAATTATTCTCCAATGCCTTTCTTTTAAAATAGTCTGTTGCCTTTTTTAATATAATCCAATTAAGGGTAGGTTCACCACCAAAGAAAGAGATGCTGGCTATTTTATTTAATTTAGTCGCCCAATCTATAATATAATTTATAGCAGCGAAAGCAGTTTTTTCTGTCATATTCTGATGTTTTAAGGCATTTCCCTTTTCATAACAATACAAACAAGAAAGGTTGCAGCGAGTAGTTAAAATAAGAGTACAGGAAGAAAAACTATAGAGACATTCTTTTATTTCTTTTTTTGCTTGAAACTCTGTTTCGTCTTCTATGATACAAGGTATATCTTTCGCGTAGCGCAATTCTGTAACATAGAGATTATAAAGTGTTGGTATCCATACTAATAATTTATTCTCTTTTGCTGATTTAAATTTAAACACGCGATGTTTCACCACAAATCACCTCCATTTTAGATTGTAGATTTTCCCTATAAGATAAGAAACTTCTTATAGGGAAAATCTACCCTTAATCATTATGAGCGCAACCCTGAGAGCTACAATCATGACAACCACAATCATTATCACAACCACAGCGACTATCACGTTTACAGCCTTCGTTTTCGATCTTGCTTGTTTCCAAATTAACTACTTTCTCAGCTAGTTTTTCTAAATCTCGAAGATGCATTAATCTCACCCCTTTCTTTAAATATATTCAATTGCTCATTTTTATTTTCTATTGTCAAAGAACTCTAATAAAAATAATTGCCAATAATATAATATTCTTTAAATAATTTGTCAATAGTTTTCATGGAAAAGCCTATAGAGATAAAACTCCCACAAATTAGATATCTAAACATTTCAAAATTAAATTAACGACATCGCAAGTCGTTAATCGACTTGCGATGTCCACTCATTGAACATTGATTGAAAAATTGAAAATTTATTTTATTGATTCTTCCTTGTTTTTTAATTCTTCCAATATTTTCTTTAAATCCTCTGGTAATGGTGATTCAAATT
>DAOSBJ010000030.1:0-3130 GCA_035360795.1 Minisyncoccota bacterium | reverse complement strand
TTAATGCCAAATTTGGTTCGTTGATTGCGAAAATTAGTTTCCGCAAAAATATTAATATTTTCCTCGCTATAACTGGGCATACTTAATTATTGTACAGCAAAATGATGGGAAAAGCAAAAAAGAAAAATGATCAATGACGAATCAGCCTAATGACTAAAAATCCGAAATACTAAGCACAAAATTTAAAATGCCGCTCCGAATTGAGAATTTTTGAAAGATTTATTCTTAAATTTCGCGATGAGAAGGCGGCGATTTTTCTGAAAGAAAAATCGCCGCCTTACCCATCTTCATTTTTCATTTTGAAATTTAAGATTTCTATGCTACAATCCATAGTTGTATGGCTGAGTTAGATAAAACTTACCAACCTAACAAAGTAGAAGAGAAAATTTATAAAATGTGGGAAAAATCCGGCTACTTCAATCCGGATAATTTACCTAATCGCTCTAAAAAAACTTTTACAATTCTGATGCCGCCGCCTAATGCTAATGGATCTCTGCATTTAGGTCATGCTCTCACGATGACTATTGAAGACATTATGATTCGTTATCAACGCATGCGCGGATTAAAAACATTGTGGCTGCCAGGCGCTGACCATGCAGGATTTGAAACTCAAGTAGTCTTTGAAAAAGAACTCGAGAAAAAAGGAACCAGCCGCTTTGAAATTTTGAAAGAAGAAGGCGGCCGCGAAAAACTTTATCAAATGATTTGGGATTTCACCCAAGCTAATAAATTGCGCATGGAAGAACAAGTTAAAAAATTAGGCGCTTCCTGTGACTGGAGTCGAGAAAAATTCACACTTGATCCTTCTATTGTCAAAATTGTCTATCAGACGTTTAAGCGGATGTACGAAGATGGCTTAATTTATCGCGACAATCGTATTGTTAATTGGTGTCCCAAGCATCAAACTGCCCTTTCCGATCTGGAAATCGATTGGCAAGAAAGAAATGACAAATTATATTATGTAAAATATTTTTTGGCAGATGATCCCAAACAATTTATTACTGTTGCCACCACCCGACCCGAAACAATTCCCGGTGATTTTGCCATTGCGGTTCATCCCCAAAATAAACAATACAAAAAATTCATTGGCAAATTAGTTACCAATCCATTGATTAAAAATCGTGGTTCGTATGGTGATAATATAAAAGTTATTAGTGATGATTTGGTAGAAAAAGATTTTGGCACTGGCGCTTTAAAAATCACGCCAGCCCACGATGCAGTTGACTTTGAAATCGGGAAAAAACATCAATTGCCGCTTGATTATCAAATTATTGGTTGGGATGGAAAAATGAATGATTTCGCAGGCGAATTAAAAGGATTGCCTGTTTTGGAAGCCCGCCAAAAAGCCATTGAAATTTTAGAAAAAGCAGGCGCTTTAGAAAAAACTGAGGATTACAAACATCAAGTTTCAACTTGCTATAAATGCAAAACTACAATTGAACCCTTGCCTCGAGCGCAGTGGTTTATAAAAATGACAGAGCCGTCAAGAAGTGGCAAAAAATCTTTGCGCGATTTAGCCGTGGAGGCTGTTAAATCGAAAAAAATTAAATTTGTCACCAAACGCTTTGAAAAAGTGTTCTACCATTGGATGCAAAATATCAAAGACTGGAATATTTCGCGCCAAATTGTTTGGGGCATTCCTATTCCGATTTGGTATTGCTCCAAATGCGGCAAAGAAATTGTTTATATTGAAGAAGGCAATCCGCAAAAATGCCCCTCTTGTAGTAACACAACTTTTGAAAAAGAAAAAGATGTTTTTGATACTTGGTTTTCTTCCGGTCAGTGGCCTTATGCTACCTTGGGATACCCCGAAAGTGATGATTTCAAAAATTTCTACCCAACCAGTGTTATGGAAACAGGATGGGATATTCTATTTTTTTGGGTAGCCCGAATGATTATGTTTGGCCTCTACACCACTGGTCAACCGCCATTTGAATATGTTTATCTTCATGGCTTAATCCGCGATAAGGATCGGCAAAAAATGTCCAAATCAAAAAACAATGTTATTGATCCCTTGGGAATGATTGATTTATACGGCAGTGATGCTTTAAGAATGTCTTTAATTGTTGGCAACGCGCCCGGCAACGATCCTATTGTTTCTGAAGATAAAACCCGTGCTTATCGTAATTTTGCCAATAAAATTTGGAATGCGAGTCGCTTTGTTTTGATGAATGTGAATGATTTTAACCCCAACACTCAACCCGCATTATCCAAAGAAGACAAAAAAATCCTCAAAGATTTTGAGAAATTTACTGTTGATATGACTAAAGATATGGAGAAATTTAATTTCCATATTGCTGCTGAAAAAGTTTATCATTATTTCTGGCATACTTTTGCCGATAAAGTGATCGAGCAGACAAAACCGCGCCTTCAAACCGAAGAACGACCCCAGGCCCAATATCTTCTTCTCACCCTTTTAACCAATTTACTCAAACTGATTCATCCCTTTATGCCCTTTATCACTGAAGAAATTTATCAAATGCTTCCAAATAAAAGTAAGGATTTGCTGATGATCGAGAATTGGCCTCAAAAAATATGATTTCGGCTCTCTTCTATCTTTTCTTTCTTTTTATTTTATCAGTAACGCCCAGTCTCATTTGGCTGAATTATTATTTGAAAAAAGATTCTGATTTAGAACCACGACGCTGGTTAATCATAGCTTTCTGGAGCGGTATTCTTATTACCATCATTGTCGGCGTTGTTGAAAATTCTGTTTTTGGCGAATGGATAGAAATCCCAGCCAATCAAGATTTAAAAAACATCGTTTTCTTTCTCTTTTTACCGTTTTTGGAAGAAGTCGGAAAGTTTGTAGCCACATTCTTTGGCACTTTTAAAAATCCCCATTTTCGCGACGAAACAACCGATCCCATCATTTATGCTGTTGTTGCTGGTTTAGGATTCGCAGCGGCAGAAAATTTAAAAGTTTGCCTTTCAATCCTTCAAGAAAATATGGTTGTGTTGAATTGGCAAAATTTATCTTCTTTTTCTCTCTCTGCCCCAATTATCAATACGCTTATTATTACGATATTCATTCGCCTCCTGTCGGCTGTTTTTCTCCACGCTTCCTCTTGTTCAATTTTTGGTTATTTTTGGGCAATCGGCCGAATTTTAAAAAAGAAAAAATATGCTA
>DAOSBJ010000029.1:0-3258 GCA_035360795.1 Minisyncoccota bacterium | reverse complement strand
TCAAAATTAAAAGAAGTGCTAAATAAAATAATAGACTGCTGTAAAGAATAAAAAAACTATTAAAGTTGTTTTTTTTAATACTGGACGAAGATCGCTTTTTAAGTAAATTCCGAATGATTCCGCGCTTCGCGGGCGAGCCGATGATTTTTTGAAAAGAAAAAAAGTAAATATTCTTGCCTCATCCTTCCCGTACGCGGACATTTGAAATTAAATCTCTTAAAATTCCCTTTACATCATCTAAATAATTTTGTATTCTAATTATATGTAATTACTTCATACATACTATTTTAATACTAAAATGTTAATAGAGATCTTGCAAATAGGCAAGAATATAAAGAAATTAAGAAAACAAAATGGCTTGTCGCAAGACCGTTTTTCTAAAGCGGATGATATTTCCTACAACAACGTCATAAAATTAGATTCGGGCGGTATTACCAACTTCTCGATTGACACGCTTCAAAAATTAGCCAAAACTTTTGATGTTTTCGTTAATAATTTATTAAAGTAAGGATATGAACAAATCATTTACCATTCATGACTTGCCAAAAGATGAGCGTCCGCGAGAAAAGCTCTTAAAATATGGTGCTGATAAATTAAATGATGCAGAACTTCTCGCAATTCTTTTAAGAACTGGCACGAAAGGAAAATCAGTAGTTACGATGGCAGAAGAAATTTTGAAAAGCGTCGGAGGTTCTTTTAAAGGTTTAGCTGGTAAAGATACAGAGGAACTCACTAAAATATTGGGCATAAAAGATGCTAAAGTCGCTACAGTTGCCGCTGCTTTGGAAATTTCGCGTCGCATTTCTAAACAAGTATTAAAAGAGAAAGGAATAATTTAAAAAAAGAACAATTATAAAATATGTCAAAATTACCAGACCCATTTTCTATTAAGCCGACAAAAGAACAGATAAGAACAACGCGCGAAATTTTAGATGCAATTTTTAAAGATCCTCAAATTAAATATGGTCTAAGGGAGTTCGCCAGATTAAAAATTGAAGAATCTCTTATAATTTTTGAAAAAGAAAAAGGGAAATTTTATATCCATTGCATAAAACGAGATAAAGACATTTTGGTTTATGATAAAAATAAAAATTTAAGTAAGCCAGAAGAAATTATTCGTCAATTATGGTTAGTAAAACTGATTCAAAATTATCAATATCCTTTAGAAAGGATTGATGTTGAAGTTAATGTTTATTTCGGTAGAGAAATTCATAAAAAATCAGCAGATATCGTAATTTATAAAGAAGATAAAGAAACTCCTTATATTCTTTTTGAAATTAAAAAACCAAAAATTGAAGAAGGTTTAGATCAATTAAAAAGTTATATTGAATCAAAAGGCTCTCCAATAGGCGTATGGTCCAACGGTTTAGAAAAAGTTATTTTGTATCGTCAATATCCTAAAGAATATGAAAAAGGATTACGAGATATTCCGCGAGTAGATCAAACTCCGGAGGATGTTTTAGAAGAAAGATTAACATTGGAGCAACTAACTGGTGATTACGATCTTACTGAAAGAATAAAAATTTTAGAGGAATTAGTATTAGCTAATGCGGGGGTAGATGTATTTAATGAAATATTTAAATTAATTTACGCCAAACTTTATGATGAAACAGAAGCAAAAACAAGAACAGATCACGAAGTTTATTTTCGCAGGTCAAAAGATCCGAAAATTACTTACGACACAATAAATAGATTATTTAAAGAATCAGCTGAAAGATGGCCAGGAATTTTTCAAAGACAAGAAAATATTGAACTTTTACCAGACCATTTAGATACTTGTCTTTTAAAGTTAGAAGATATAAAACTTTTAGATTCTAATCTTGAAATTATTGATGCTGCTTTTGAATATTTGTTACCAGAAGTAGCTAAAGGTAAAAAGGGACAATATTTTACACCTCGTCATGTAATTGATATGGCGGTAAAAATGTTGAATCCCCGTGAAGATGAATATATTGTTGATCCAGCAGCCGGTTCCGGTGGTTTTCTTATTCATACTATGCAGTGGGTATGGAATCATGATCTAAAAAATACTCCTCATCAAAAGAAAATAGAGTATGCTCAACGCTATCTTTTTGGAATTGATTTTGATGACAAGCCGGTTAAAATTTCTCGCGCTTTAATGCTTATTGCCGGTGATGGCCGCTCGCATATTTTCAAACTCAATTCTCTAAATCCCAAAGAATGGCAAGGTTCAGATGCTGAAAAAGAAAAAGCCAGAGCAGAACTTCGTCCGCTTCTTTTAAAAACTGGCGATTACACAAAAGATCGCGAAAATGAAGAAAATTTTAAATACTTTACTTTTGATATTTTATTAACCAATCCTCCGTTTGCTGGCGAAATTAGAGAAACATCTTTATTGAGAAATTACGAATTAGCAATGAGAAAGGGTAAGGTTCCTCAAAAAGCAGAAAGAGATCTTCTTTTTATTGAAAGAGCACTTCAATTGATAAAACCCGGTGGCAGAATGGCAATAGTTTTACCACAAGGAAAATTAAATAACACTAACACAGAATATGTTCGCCAATGGCTAATGGATAAAGCTAGAATTTTAGCAGTCGTTGGACTTAATGTAAATACTTTTAAACCTCATACTGGCACTAAAACCTCTGTTTTATTTTTACAGAAATGGAATGAAGGCGAAAAATTGCCGGAAGATTACCCAATTTTTATGGCAGTTTCTAAAAAATCTGGTAAAGATAATTCCGGAGATTATGTTTACAAAAAAGACGAAAAAGGAGACTTTATTTTAGACGAAAAGGGCCGACGAATTTTAGATCACGATTTAGACGAAATCGCCGAGGCATTCGTTAAATTTGCAAAAGAACAAAAATTTAGTTTTTGGGAATAAAGTTATGTTCTGTCAAAGTTGTAAAAAAAAAGTTAAAATTGTAAAACGAGAGACCGATAAATTTGGAAAAGTAATTAATTATCTCTCTTGCGGACATAAACTTTTTCAAGTTCATATCAAAGATACGGTCAAGCCTTATATAATGTTAGGTATTAAAAAGAGAAGTAGGGAAAGATTTTCTAAGAAACATAAATTTTATTACGAGATTTTAGAGGGAGAAAGAATAGGAAAGGATGGTAAGCCAGTTTTTATTCTTCAAATAATTGATAGAGTTAAAAATTACTATAAAAAATTTGTAAAACAAGGCGATAAAATTATTAAAAATATTGAGGAAAAATTGACTGAACATAAATGATTACTTACTCCATCATCCAAAAATCACAACTCGAAGGGGCCTTGCGGCTGGATGC
>DAOSBJ010000028.1:0-3704 GCA_035360795.1 Minisyncoccota bacterium | reverse complement strand
TTTAAGGAAAAAAATTTACTATGAGCAACACAAATTACAAACCAATTAAAGAAAAGATTACTACCGGAGAAAAAACCCTACTTATTAAATCTGGCGAAGAAAAAGGTTATTTCTCCTTTAGTCGTGATGGTTCAAAAATTACTTATCTTGCTCAAGGATATACAGATAATTTTTTAGATCCTGAGGAACAAGTGAGGGCGGAACTATATGTAGATTTAATTGAAAAATATAAATACAAGCCAGATAAAAACATTATTGAATTAGAGAAATATCGAAAAATCGGCCACCCACATAAGAAAACAGATATTAAAATGGATATCGTAGTTTATGACGAGAATCACAACCCATTTATATTATTTGAACTAAAAACAAGAGAGGATTATGAAAAATATTTTGAATCTTCAATTAAAACTCAGCTTTTTGAACCAGCCGCCACGGAAGATAAGGGGAAAGGCGTCCTGAAATTTCTTATTTATTATACCCGTTGGCATGATGAAGAAGGAAAATTACAGGAAAAATACGAAACAATAGATTACACTAAATTTAAATCTTTTGAAGATTGGGAAGCTGCTGGCCGGCCCAATTTGAGATACATTCCGAAAAATTACGGCATTAAAGATAAGCCCCCAGCATTTATTAAAGGGAAAGCGGGGCAAGACCTCCGCGTTGATGTAAAGAAAGAAGAATTGGATAGAATCGCAAGAGAACTCCATAATATTTTGTGGGGTGGCGGGAAGTATCAAAATGAACTTTTTTTTAACTTAATTGGGATGTTTTTGGCAAAAATTTATGATGAAAAGACCACATCCGAAGGCGAACCATATAAATTCCAAGTTTTTTTTGATGGTTTAGATCAAGAAATACCAGAAAAAACCTATGAAAGAATCAACAAACTTTATAAAGGAGAAAAGGATACTAAAACAGGGGAATATAAAGACTGTGCCCTAAAACGATTACTAAATTATAAAGATGAAGACCTAGATAAAGTTAAAGACATTATATTCGACGCTCCAAAAGTAAAGTATGTTGTTGAGGTTTTACAAGATATTTCTTTCTTACAAAATAAATATGATGTTCTCGGTGATTTCTTTGAAAAAATTGTTAGACAGGAATTAAAGCAGACAAAAGGCCAGTATCTTACCCATCAAAACATTGTTGATTTTATTTTATATGCGCTCAAATTGGACGAGCTTACTTTAAATTTAATAAACGATGAGACGAGGTTGCCTTATATTATTGACCCTACTTGTGGTTCTGGAACATTTTTAATTCATGCGATGAAGTTAATTAATAAAGTTAAGGAGGAGACAGAAAAGGAAGGTAAAATTAAAAAAGATTACGCAACGCAAGAGTTTTTAGATAAAAATTTCCAAAGATTACGAAGAAATGCTTGGGCCGATGAATATATTTATGGTATTGAAATAAACTCAGATTTAGCGATGGCCTCAAAAGTGAATATGGTCGGTCATGGTGATGGCTCCGCTCATATTGAACCATCCGATGGGTTAATTGAATTTAAAAACTACCACGATAAGTTAGCCATCGAAAAGGAAAACAAGACATATCCTTTTCCAGTGAACGAGCAGTTTGATGTCGTAGTTTCTAATCCTCCTTTTAGCGTTACCGTTGATAGGGACACGGCAAAACAATTCCCTAAACTCTATTTAAGAGGTGAGAAAATAGCTAAAACTTTGAAAAATAACAAGGAGTTAGAAGTAGACACAGAGAATCTTTTTATAGAAAGATGGTATCAATTACTCAAGGAGGGAGGCAGAATGGGCGTAGTTTTACCAGAGAGCGTATACGACACAACTAGTAACAGAGACATTCGACTCTTCCTTTATAAATATTTTTGGATTAGAGCAGTTGTTTCTTTGCCTCATTTAGCTTTTGCCCCATATACTCAAACAAAAACAAGTTTACTTTTTGCGCAAAAGAAGACCGTAAAGGAAGTAGAAGAATGGAATAAATTATGGACTAAATATGAAGAGAAATACAAAGATTTAGATTTTGAAATAAAAAAATTATTAAAGTCGGAAAAAGAACAAAATAAAGATAGATTTATAGAGCTTTTAGTTCAACTTTTAGGTGAAGAAAATTTTGACCCCGAGGATAAAAAATTATCCTTCAAAGAACTTGTCGAGAAATACGAAGACAATATAAAAGAAGCCGATCTTGAGTGGTGGGTGTTTAGAAATGTGTCTAAGGAGCAAGATTATCCGATATTTATGGCCCACGCAGAAGAAATTGGTTATAAACGAGGAGTTCGGAAAGAAGAAACACGCCCTAACCAACTTTTCAACTCTGAGGGCGAATACTCCGACAGAATAATTTATATTGATACCCAAAATCCTAAAACTATTTTGGATTATTTAAGAAAAAATGTGATATGGAACAAATAATTATAGAAACAAAGCTTAAGGAATTAGCTTTAGAAAAAGAATTAAGACTTGATACAAAGTATAATTATTTTCGTAAAGAATTAATACCCATCATATATCCCGCAAACAAATTTATACGATTAAGAGAATTTAAAGGCGACGGTACAAATGTGATATTTACATCACGAGGTACTTTTGGAGTAATTCATTTTAATAAAGAAAATGTAAATATACATGCTATAGTTGAACTTCAAATAGATGATGGCAAAATAGATAAAAATTTCTTGTATGAATATTCTTTAACAAATTTGTATCAACAACAAATGCAATACTTGAAATGGGGTTCAACCGTTGGAGGCATTAATAAAAACGAGGTAGAAAAGATACTTTTTCCAAATATAACAATAAAGGAACAGAGAAAAATTTTAGATGAAATTAAACCCCTGCTGGATAAGATTAAAGAAGTCGAAAATAAAATCGAATCCCTTCAGGATATTATTGATGATGTTTTTGGGAAATACGGATATTCAACGAAAGCTCGATTAAAAAGAGATGAGAAATATATTTTAAACAACAGATTCAATAATATTTCGAAGACAAATTGGTTAAGCATAAGAACATATTTATGTAGGTTTGTTGAAAACGAACTTCCTCTGTTTTTAAGAGAAAATTTAAAAAATAGATATATTCCATTGAATAAATATGTCAAAAAAATCAGGAGCGGAGAATATATATCAAAACAATTTTATTCTTCAAATGATACAAATTTTGTATATTTAAGAGTAAACAATATTTCGTCTAACGAATTAAATTTAGAAGAAGTTATCTTTTTGCGAGACGATATTGGCGAAAAATATAAAAACATTGCTTTAAACAAAAACGATTTAATTCTTACACGTTCAGGAACAGTTGGAAAATGTATAATTTTTAAAACTACTTCCGAAGATGATAGAATTTTTATTCCATCACATCATCTTGCAGTTATACAATTTAATAATTTTGAAGACGCAGTATTTTTAAAATATTATTTACAATCATCGTTTGGTTCAGATTTTTTTTGGGCCTTTTCAACAGGTAAAAGTCAAAAGGAAATCACAAATTGGTCCATTAGAAAACTACCCGTTCCAGCAATTAAAAAAGCGTTGAGAGAAAAAATTATTTCAGAAATTCAACAGCGAGAAGAAAAAAGCAATCAATATAAAGAAGAAATAAAAAAATTAAGAGAAGAAATTGATAACTTAATTTATGAGAATTTAAAAAATGGTTAGTAAATACGATAACTTAAAATTTTTCAAAGAAACTAAAGATAGAACAAACCATATC
>DAOSBJ010000027.1:0-4156 GCA_035360795.1 Minisyncoccota bacterium | reverse complement strand
TTATGCAGAAGTTTATAAGCTTCTTCTTCTGAAACTTCTAACTCTTTCATTAAAATACCCTTTGCTTGATCAATCATCTTTCGAGTTTCAAGGGCTTCTTTTAAGGCTTCCTTTTCAGAAAAAAGTAAAGCGTTCTCAATGGCACCACCAATTGCCTGAGCTATGGTTTCTAGCAAAGCAATCTCATTTTTTTTATATTTTCTTGGTTTTTTATGCTGAACGTTAATAACTCCTAAAATTTTATCTTTATAAATAATTGGTACTGATAAAAAAGCTTCGTACTTATCTTCTGGTAAGGTATTAAAAAACTTAAATCTTTCATCTTTATAGGCCTTTTCAGAAATAGCTACAGTCTTTCGTTCTCTTGCTACCCACCCAGTAATTCCTTCGCCGACTTTCATTTTAATTTTTCCAATAGTTTTTGGGTGAGGATTCAAAGAAGCTCTTAAAATAAGTTCTCCATCACCCTTTAAATAAATAAAACAAGAATCAGCTTGGCTTATCTTACTGACAATTTTAACAATCTGTTCTAAAACTTCTTCCAAATCAAGCTCATAGCTAATAGTTTGAATAATTTGTTGAAGTACTTTAAGCTCTTGCTTTTCAGAGTTTTTTGGCATGCTTTTATTTTTAAAAATAAAAATTACTCTTCTTTAAAAACTTCTTCTATTTCTTTTTTTATTGCCTCATAACGAGACATCAAGTCAGAAGATAATTTTTTTGCTAATGATTTCATTTTTTTGAGTTTTAGCGATAAATAAATGCTAATAGCACCATCAACTATAAGGGACAATCCTAAAAAAATAACTATAGTAATAGTAGTAAAATTAGGATTAATAAGAAGCAAAATAGCAAGAATAATTCCAAGTATTCCCATTGCTAGAAGATTTCCCCATTCTAATATTCGGTATGTTTTAAGGTCAAAAGCAATGATCACTGAAATTAAAGATTGAAAGAGAATCAAAAATCCAATGCAAAAAGAAAGAGTGAAAACTGAAATTACTGGATTTAAAAGTAAGATAATTCCAATTAACAAATTAAGAATTCCCAAAGCCAATCCCCAACCCCAATTAGTTATTTCATTTTTATTAGAAACTGCAAATATAATCTCAAAAAGACTCACAGATAAAAAAGCTAAACTGAAAATAATAGCCATGACTGGAATTGATTGCTGGGGAAAAATGATTGCCCATAACCCAACCCCAATTAAAATTATCCCCGCTATAAGGATAAAATACCAATATTTCACTGTATTTTTAATAAGTGTTATGCCGCTCATAAAAATTATTTATGAAATTTAATTAATGATTAACTAAAAAAACGACCTTTAATTAAAGAATAATAAATTTTCATAAAAAAACAAGTCTTTTAAAAATAAAAATATTCTCATATTTTGAAAAATATGAGAATATTAAAAATTTTTGGCTTAATTTTAAAATCATTCATTGCTTCGAATCGCTTCCACTGGACTTATGTTTGAAGCTTTGGTGGCTAGTATAAGAGATACCAAAATAGTAATGACTAAAAGTATTGCAGTATAAATTCCCAAGGCCTGAAGATTTATATTGGAGAAAATACTAGTGCTAACTGGGTTTGCAACACCGAATGATTCTTTGATGGTTTGATTAATAAAGGAATCAAACCAGGTCTTTGCCGGACTGGCAATTGCAAAATTTAATCCTACTCCCAAAATAAGACCAATCAGATATCCAATCAAAACATAAATAAATGCCTGAGTAATAAAAATTTTCTTAATATCAGATTTTGTCGCACCCACTGCTCTTAAAATGCCAATTTCCTTTTTACCCTCAGTAATAAACTTGCCCATCGTAAAAATAATAATAAGGATGCTTAAAACAATAAAAGCTCCGCTCTCTCTTTTGTATTTTGAATATTTGTTTTTGATAATATTAATGGCAAAGCGACATTTTCTTCGGCTGTTAAATAATCTATTAAATGAAAAAACTGAAAGACAAAACCTATTTTTTGGTTCCTCATTAAAGAAAGCTTCTCATCTGAAAAATCATTGATACAATCACCATCTATAAAAATTTTACCTGCAGTGGGTGTATCTAAACCTCCTAATATATGCAAAAGCGTACTTTTCCCCGATCCGGAAGGACCAACTATTACTAAGTCCTCCCCCATTAAAAGATCAAAAGAGATATTATTTAAAATAGTGATTTTTACTCCTCCCTTTGTATAGATTTTAGTTAGATTTTTAACCTCAACTATTTTTTTATTTTCCATATAAAATAAATTTATTTAAAAGGTTTTCACCCAAAAATAATTGTATTTAAATAGTACAATTTAAATTGCAATTTTATTACAAAAAGCTCCTTTTGAGTAAAAGGAGCTTAAGAATGTAGATTAAATCACCTTTAATCAGGAGGAAGAAAAGAAGGCGAAAACGGCGGAGGATTAAATTTTTTTTCTAAATCATCAATTTTGCGAATCCCCTCGGCTCTTATAATACCATTTATCATTCGTCCCATAACCATTATATAATCACCTTCTTTGATGTTTATTTTTTGAGGAAAATAGGTGCTTGATAAAATTTCTACTTTTCTTAAGGTTCCATTATCCTCTTTTATGAAAAAACTTTTATCATTATTAATTTTGATGACAACTCCAAAATAAACATTCTCTGGTCTTTGCATTCCATAACGATTATAAAAACGATTAGTTATTGGCAAATGGCCTTTTTCTACTTGCTTTAAAATATGTTCATTAAAAGAACTTTTTTGTATAAGAAATCCTATCAATGAAATTAAAACTAAAATAGCAAGAATTGAATAAATCATTGGTCTTTTATAAGCAACGCTAAATCGTCTAATTAAAATTTCAAGCAAGGCAACAAAAATTAAGACAATTAAAAGCAAAATCCAGGGAAAGTTGCTAAGAAAAACTTTCATCCCTTTCGGCCCAAAGGTTGGTAAAAGCCATAACCCAGATTTATGCAACACAAGAAAAAGAAGATTCACTAAATATACACTGGCAATAAAAATTAAAACAGCTCCTATTGCCCATAAGAGTGTTTTCAAAACAAAGTATAATTTTGAGTGCATTTTAACTTTACCACTCTTGATTTTTTCTAAAGCAGTAGATTTTTCTTGAGAACTTTTTGGTGATTGATTGGTTGTTTCACTTGCCATATTTGATAATCACTTTTTTGAAGTGTTTTCTTAATTGATTCTATCCCTCTTTTAATCCTAACCCCGACAGTTGATGTTGGAATATGTAAAACATCAGCAATTTCTTTATAACTTAAACATTCAAAATAATATAAAATTAATGGTTCACGATATTTAGGATTTAGTTTATTAAGATGTTTCTCCAAAAGAGAATGTAATTCTTTTTCTTGTATTTTTTTATCAATATCATTTTTTGAAACAGTAGAGGGAAATAAGGCATCTAAGTCAAAAAATGGCAATGGTTCTTTTTCCTTCTTCCTTATTGCGTTAATAAATTCATTATGGGCAATACGATAAATCCAAGAAGAAAATTTTCTTGAAGCATCAAAGCTTTTTATATTAATATAGGCCTTAATGAAAACTTGCTGCACTAAGTCTTCAATATCATCGTAATCCAAAAGGAATTTTTTAGCATAGCGTGATATTTTTTCTTCATATCGCTCAAAAAGTATATCAAAGAGCTCAATTTTTCCTAACTGAATCATGCTTACAATTTCTTCGTCTGTTTTTTTGTTTAGAGAATTTGCCATAAATTAATCTTGCTTATTAATTAATATAATAAAATGTATCATTTTATTTCAAAATTTTCAAAATTATAGGATATAAATTTAAAAAAATAATTTTAAAAATCAAAGAAAAACTTAAATTTAAATAAAATAAAATCTCTGCCTATTTTTTCTAATTGGCAACAATTTTTAAATTAGTTATTTGGTAGCACCTTATTATTTATTTTTACACCCACAAGAACAATCTTCCGGACAACTGCAACAATTGCAGCAAACTGATTCTTCGCATTTACAACTACAACGATTCTTTTCGGTCAAAGGTGCCCCACATTTTTTGCATTTTTCTTCAATCATATTTTTTATCCTTTTTTTCTTCCTTTACAGGTAATTCAACATAGAAGGTGGAACCCTTACCTTTACCTTGTGATTCTGCCCAGATTTTGCCATTGTGTGCTT
>DAOSBJ010000026.1:1219-4368 GCA_035360795.1 Minisyncoccota bacterium | reverse complement strand
AAAAATATAGAATACAAGAGACCAAATATAGATTTTTGAATTGATTTTTTTTCTTTTTTGTGTTAAATTTAAAAAAATAAAACTATGATTACAATTGAAGAAATGGAAAAAGCCGGTCTCCAGTACGGCCACAAAGATACTCGCAACCACCCAAAGGCAAGTTATTTTACGGTTAAAAGTAATAAAACTGAAGTTTCTTTAATAAATTTGGAAGAAACAAAAAAAGCCTTGGAAAAAGTTTTAGATTTTATTAAAGAATCTGTCATTAGTAATAAAACAATTCTTTTTGTTGGCACTCAAACAGCGGTTAAACAAAAGATTGAAGAAATCGCCCAGAAATATGATTTTCCTTATGTTACTATAAGATGGCTTGGCGGAACTTTGACTAATTTTAAAACTCTTTCTGAAAGAATAAAATATTTAAAAGAACTGGAAGAAAAACAACAATCCGGCGCTTGGAATAGTTTTACTAAAAAAGAAAGGCATAATCTGAGTCAGGAATTAATGAAACTTCAAAAGAAATTCCAAGGGATAAGAAATATGACCAAACTACCAGATGTTCTTTTTATTATTGACCCAGCAGTTCATAGCACTGCTTTAAGAGAAGCAATGAGACTCAAAATTCCTGTCATCTCAATTTTAGACACCGATGATGACCCAACTTTAGTTGATTATCCAATTCCTGCCAACGATAGCGCTAAATCTTCCCTCGAATATATCCTCAATTTAATAGAAGAAGCAATAAAAGAGGCTAAAGGAGAGATTAAACCAGAAAATGAGCCAATAAAAGAACAAGAAAAAGAAGAAAGCGAAGAGGGACAATTTTCTTTAAATTAATATTAAAAACAAAATTATGATAACAATTGAAGATATCCAAAAATTAAGAGAAGAAACTCAAGCGCCGATAATGGAGTGTAAAAAGGCTTTGGAAGAAGCAAAAGGTGATTTTAATAAAGCCAAAGAAATTTTAAAGAAAAAAGGCGAATTAAGGGCAATAAAAAAGCAAACAGGAGAAACTTTAGCCGGAATAATTGACGGCTATATTCACTCCAATGGTCAGGTAGCGGCTTTGGTTGAACTTCGGGCAGAAACTGATTTTGTTTCAAGAAACGCTGACTTTAAGCAACTGGCTCACGATTTGGCAATGCATATCGTCGCAATGAACCCAGTTTATCTTTCTCAAGAAAATATTCCCAACGAAGAATTAGAAAAAAAGAGAGAAGAATATTTAAAAGAATTTGAAAACGAAAAAAAACCAAAAGAAATTTTGGAAAAGATTATCAAGGGTAAATTAGATAAAGATTTTGGAGAGTTATGTTTAATGAATCAAATTTTTATTAAAGACGAAACTAAAAAAATCAGCGATTTGATTAAAGAAGCAACTGCCAAATTTGGTGAAAAAATTGAAATTAAAAGATTTATTCGTTTTGCGATTGGGGATTAAACTTTTATGGATGCTCTATTTCCTACTTTAATAATTTTTTTCAGTTCAGTCGGTTTAATTTTAATTTTTTTTAGTCAATCGCCAGCAAAAAAACAAAAATCGGCCAATGAGAATCTTAAAAAAGAAAGAAGAAAGTTTTTAGACTGGTTTAAGAAAATTAAAGAGATTCCTTTAAAAGATATATTCTTGAATTTTTGGGAAAAAACTTTAAGAAGATTAAGAATTATTATTTTAAGAATAGATACGGCAATTACTGACAAATTAGTTAAAATTAAAAAGGGAAAATTTTTGAAAGAAAAGAAAAATCAAGATTTGAAGCCAATTATAGACGAAAATTTAGAAAAAAAAGATTTAGTTTTGGAAGAATTGGATGATTTAGATTTTAATAATTTAGATTTAAAAGAAGAAGAAATTAAATTATTAAAATTATTGAAAGAAAATTTAGAATCACTCGAACCTTTGAAAAATTTAGCCAGGCTCTACTTATGGGAAGGCGATTATAATTCTGCCTGCTGGGCTCTTTTACAAGTTTATTACTTTAAAAGAGATGATAAAGTAATTTACGATTTATTTTTGGAAATAAAAGAAAAAAATAAATCAACTTAAATTAAGCCATCCTAGCTCAACGGTAGAGCAACTGTTTTGTAAACAGTAGGTTCGCGGTTCAAATCCGCGGGATGGCTCAGAAATTTTTTTTAAAAATAGAAAGTTATAAAGAAGGTAGGATAAAAGAAAAATTGACAAACAGATACTAGTTTATTAGACTGTTATTAATAGCAAAGATAAAGAAAAGATTTTTTAGTGATTAGTTGTCTTACAATTTAATTTTTGGTGATTGAAAAAGATTGAGTAGTTTTTAATTAATGACGGCGTAAAAGTTTTTAAATATCATTAATATTTAATTTAATCCTGTGGGTAGGTGGCAGAGCGGTCAATTGCACCAGACTGTAAATCTGGCGGCCTTAGGCCTACGTAGGTTCGAATCCTACCCTACCCACTTTCTAGCCGAGATAGCTCAGGTGGTAGAGCATTTCATTGGTAATGAAAAGGTCGCGGGTTCGATTCCCGCTCTCGGCTCAAACTTTTAAAGTTTTAATATGAAAAAAGAATTTATTACAAAATTAGCCTGCAGTAATTGTAAAAAAATCAATTACTATACTCGGAAAAATAAAAAAACTGTCGAGCGTAAATTGGAATTTAACAAATACTGTCCTTGGTGCAGAAAACATACTCTTCACAAAGAAGTTAAAAAATAAAATAAAAGTTCACATTTTATATGAATATAAGAGAATATCAAAAGCTTTGTAAAAGAACTGCAAAGAAATTTAATAATAAAGAAAAAGAAATATTTACTTGGGGGTTAGGAATTGCAGGAGAGGCGGGTGATGTGGCGGGGTGTATTAAAAAAACATTCTCTCATGGCGATAATCAAAAAGAAGGAATAAGAGAAAATTTGGGAGATACTATGTGGTATATCGCAATGATTTGCAATTTTTTTAAGTGGGATATAGAGAAGGTTTTAGAAGAAAACATCAAGAAATTAGAGAAACGATATCCTAAAGGTTTCTCTAAGAAGAATGCCAAGAAGGAAAAAAGAAAAGATTGGAATGAGTGAGACAAACTAAGACCCTTTAGGGGCATGGTGAAATGGTATCATTGAGATCTCCAAAATCTCAGTTCCAGGTTCGAGTCCTGGTGCCCCTGC
>DAOSBJ010000026.1:0-1119 GCA_035360795.1 Minisyncoccota bacterium | reverse complement strand
ACAGACGAGATGAAACAAAAAGAAGCAGAAACTATTAGAGCTGACCAAAAAGCCACTCTAGATCTCTGGCTTGATTATTTTCTTTCTCCTGATTCAGATAGCTATCCGATGTGGGCAAAATACTGGGCTTTTGAAGGAATGACTAAACTTGGTTCTTATGATAAAGAAAATCATGTTTTTAAGAAAAGAGATAAAAATACTGTTGCTCCTTTTCCTGATTTGAATCGGGAAGCCTTAGCTTATGTGCTTGATGCTATAATTAAAAAAGCTAATCAAGAAAATATTCCTTTGGCTCAAGAAGATCCAGAATTTCAAAAACTGCTTCAAGGTGCTAATTTTGGCAAACTCTATAGCTGGGCCATAGAAAAAGTCACCCCTACAGAAGAGAATGAACTTTTAGAAACCAAAGGAAAGTGGGTTAAATATCCTCAAGGATCTGATCCAACTCCTTTAGTGGAATCTTTACAAGGACATGGTACTGGTTGGTGTACTGCTGGAGAATATACTGCCAGAAACCAGCTCCAACAAGGAGATTTCTATGTTTATTATTCCTATGATAAAAATGGTAAGCCTACTATTCCTAGAATTGCTATCAGAATGGAAGGAGACAAAATTGGAGAAATCAGGGGTATTGCTCATGAGCAGAATCTTGATCCTCAGATTGCTCAAACAGATATTTTAACAAACAAATTAAAAGAGTTTGGCAAAGAAGGTGAAAGATACCAGAAAAGATCTGATGATATGAAAAAACTCACTGAGATTGAGCAGAAACATAAACAAGGAATACTCCTTACAAAGGAAGAATTAAGATTTCTTTATGAAATTGATGAAGAAATTGAAGGATTTGGCTGGAAGAAAGATCCTAGGATAGAAGAAATCAAAAAACAGAGGAACATGAAAAAAGACTTAGCTTTCGTTTTAGGCTACAAAGAAGAAGAAATCAGCCTTACTAAAGAAGAAGCTTTAAAAGGAGGAATTACATATCATTATGGAGATTTGGATTTAAATGATCTTACCTCTGCTAAAGGTCTTACTTTACCAAAATCAATAGGAGGAGGTCTTTATCTTGACAGGCTTACCTCTGCTGAAGGTCTTACTTTACCAGAATCAGTAGGAGGA
>DAOSBJ010000025.1:0-4558 GCA_035360795.1 Minisyncoccota bacterium | reverse complement strand
CGACCTTTTTTGATTTTTGCATTTTGATTTTTAGATTTTTACAAAATCTCTCCTAATTTTTTTATTGACCAGTTAGATTTCATGATTTATTTATTTCTTCTTGTAGTATTTTAACAAAATCGAAATAATCATTTTCTATATCACTAACTTTTAAGCTTCTAAATAAATTTTGTTTAAATTTATTAATAAACTCTTTTAATGAATCACCTGTTATATTTTCTTTTGTTATTAAGTATTCTTTTATAAAATTAAGTCGATCCGTTTCTGAAAATTGATTTTGATTAATCTCAATATTAAAGTTTTTTAAACTTTTAACTAAAGCTTCTTTTTTTACAAAATCCTCACAGGTTATAATTTGTCTCCCCTTAAATAATTCATCATATCTTTTCCAAATCCCATAACCCTTATTATCTTTAAATTCTTTTTGTTCTTGTTTAGAAACTTGATCGCCATCAGAAAGAATAAAAATTTTCCTCTGGCTCCACTCTAAAATTGGCGTTATATTTTTGATACTTTTTACTCCAATGGCGTGGCTTTTACCAATTTTTTCAAAGAATTTCAAGGCATTTTTATCCTCTTTAATAGCTGTTTCAAATAATTTTTTGTCTGTCCAACCTTCAAATAATATATTTTTTTCTTCCAAGATTTCAAATGTACTAGTACCAAAAGCCTTGTAAATGACCTCTTCATCTCTATAATTTTCTTCGCTTGCTTTCTTAATAGTTGTTATCTCGTTTTTCTTTTCAACAATATAATGTCTCATGATATTTTCCTTATCAACCATAAAAATTGAATGAGTACTATACATCGCGTAATTATTTTCAGCAATTTTTATTAATTGCTCAGCTAAATATCTACAACCGCTCGGATGCAAACTTTGATCCGCCTCGTCAATTAAAATTAAAGAATTTTTTAATAACTTCTTACTTGCTGGTATAGATAATAAAAGTAATATGGTTACAAATCTTTTAAATCCATCGCTCCTGCGCTTAAAATCCTGAATAGTTTTTTCCTCAACTCCGCAGTCAATATTTTCTCCGTTAGGTTCTAATGAAAATTTAATATTGTATTCTGGCCAAGCTTCTTTAAAATATTTTGTAGCCGCTCTACTTACTTTGCGTAAAAGATTTCTAAAGGAATTGTTTGATATTTGTCTTGATTCATTAATTTCATTAGCTATTTTATTTTCAGAAATATCAGCAAGAATAAACATATTTTTTAAAGGAATACAGAAATTCAAGTCTGCTATAAAAACACTTATTGGGACTGAGGGTGGCAATAGATTACTTTCGTCATATTTCCAATAAATTATTTTTGGCAAATTTTCATTCACAATTTTAGCAATTTCGGCACCAATAATATCGTCTAATGCTTCCGGAATTACATCTTCTAATTGGTCGATCGATATTTCAGTATATAAATCTGAATTTATTAAGATAAAATCGGATATATTCAATATTTCACCTTTTTTATTTTGAAAAGAAAAATTAGCCCCACTTTTTGGTTTTTTAAAATTGCAAACAAATTCCATTTTTTCCTTCAATTTTCTATATATGGGACTTCTTGTATTATTTTTAATATCTATTTTGTAGAGTCCTTCTTTATAAAATGCCAGTAAAAACTCATTTAAACTTAAATTTTTATTGTTAACTTTTACTAGGGGCTTAGAAAAATCATCTATTAAAATTTTTTGTTGAATTTTTTCGTAAATCTCTTTTGTCTCATCTTCTTCAAAGTTAAATATAAATAAAATTTCAGATTCTTCTATTACTCCCTTCTCCGGCTCCCTCACATCGTCTTTTTGAATTGAAAAATCGGGGTTCAATAATTTCAAGGCATCTATAATATTAGTTTTGCCTGACTCATTAATACCAATCAATACTCGAGGATTTTCTTTAAAATTGACTTCAATATTTTCTATCGATCTAAAATTTTTTATTTCTACTTTTTGAATCTTCATATTACCTTTTTTAAAATTTTACTAACCTTCTCCTCAACTTTTTGTCTCTCTTTTTCAATTTCATCTAATTCTTTAACAATTTCTTCAATTGGGCGATATTTTTCTTCTTCAATTACACTGACAAATCGCGAAGGAGAAAGATTATAATCAGCTTCAGCAGATTCTTTGAAAGTAATGATTTTACTAAAATTCTCTGCTTCTTTAAAATTCCGATAAACATCTGTAATTTTTTTAATATTGTCTTTACCTAAAGAATTTTGCGGCTTACCGGCAACAAATTCTTTGCTGGCATTGATAAGTAAAATTTTCTCTTTTCTTTCTTCTGGCTTATTTTTATTAAAAACAATTATCAATCCCGGCGCACCGGTGTTGTAGAAAAGTTTTTCCGGAAGAAGAATAGCTGCTTCAACTAAATCTTTTTCTACAATTTTTTGACGAATTGCTTTTTCTCTACCACCACGAGAAACAGCTCCAGTGTCAATGACCACTACCACCTTGCTTTCATTTTTCACCGAAGCTAACATGTGCTGAATCCAAACCCAATCAGCTGATTGTCGAGTCGGAAACCCAAAAGGAAATCTCTCTCGCCAATACTCTCCTTTTTTCAAAGTATCTTCATCGTAAAGATTTTTTTGATTCCAAGGAGGATTAGCTATGACATAATCAAATTTTTTAATGCCGTCTTGAGTTTTAAACTTAGGATATAAAAGAGTATCACCTTCAAGTAAAGTAATATTTTTAATTCCGTGTAAAATGGCATTCATTTTTGCTAAAGCTAAAGTTTTTCCATTCTGTTCTTGGCCATACAAAAATAAAGTATCGGCTTTTTCTTTTGAGTACTTTTCCCTGACGTATTGATAAGCAATAATCAACATCCCGGCACTGCCGACTGCTGGATCGTAAACACTTTTTTGGGGTTTGGGATCTAAAATTTCCACCATTAACCGAATTACCTCTCTAGGGGTAAATACTTCACCTTCTTTTGCCTTAGTTGGAGCAAAATATTTTAAAATCCACTCATAAGCATCGCCTAAAATATCAGTATTTATATTTTCAAAAGAGTATTTGCTAAAAAGTTCAAACAGATTATTTAAAATAGCGCTATTTTCTTGATTAGTTGTAAAAGTATGAAAATCAAACTGTAAAAAGATATCTTTATAATCTGGGTTAAGCTCGGCAATTTCTTTAAGATTTTTAGAAAGATTTTCCGGGAGTTTTAGAGGATCTTTTCTCAAATTTTCCCAAAGCAATTCTTCTTTTAAATAAAAAGTATGATAATATGGCTGACTGGCCTCTTTTACTGCTTCTTTTTGCTCCAATCCTTCCTTGGTAAACTCTTGATATTTTTCTTGGAATTGTTTTTCCCATTGATCAGAAACTGCTTTATAAAAAAGCAAGAGTAAAATAAAAGTATAATCAACCCGCGTACGAATAATATCCGCCGCTGTTTTTAAAATATTTGTTAATTCCTCGCGAGTTAAAGAGCCGGAGGGCTGAAAAATATCTACTAATTGGTAAATTTTTTCTCTTTCGTCTTTGGGATTTTTAGAAATTTTTAAATAGCCAGCTCTTTTTAATTCCGAAAGAACAAGTTTAGTTTGGTTTTCAGAATCATGATATAGATCATAAAGAACCTTAGAAGCTTCTGCAAAAGTAAAAGTATTCTTTTTAAATTTTTCTTGAAGAGTAAAATATCGTTTTTTTATCCAATTTTCTAATTTTGAAGAATTTGCCATATTTTATATGTATAAAACGTTAATCAAAATCATTTTACTTATCCTATTTTAGCAAATTATAATTTTGTTGTCAAGATTTTAATATTCCCTTTTCTTTAAAACTAAAAACATGGGTTTTGGTGATGATTACGTGATCTAAAACGTCAATACCCATTATTTTTCCGGCTTCAACAATGCGCTTGGTGATTTCTAAATCGTCTTGTGATGGTTCGGCGTCGCCAGAAGGATGGTTATGCACTAAAATAACTGCAGCGGCATTTTGTTTTAGAGCTTCGGTAAATATTTCTCGGGGATGAACTAAACTGGCATTTAGAGTCCCAATAAAAGTTGACTCTTTTTTCCAAATCATCTCGCTTCTGGCATTGAGATAAATTGTCATGAAGTGCTCGCGAGTTTTTTGTCTTAAATAAACTGCTTGAGCCAAAACATCTTTGGTTGAATGAATAATAGGCAAAGTTTCTTCTTGAATTTTTAGAGACCTTTTAACCAATTCGGCGGCAGCTAAAATCGTGCAGGCCTTCGCTAAATTTATCCCTTTAATTTTTGTTAAATCTTCATAGCTCATTTTAAAAAGCCGCTTTTTGGAATATTTTCTTAAAACTTCTTTTGCTAAATCCAAAGCGCTTTTCCCTTCTCTACCAGTCCGAAGCAAAATAGCTAAAAGTTCTTCGTCTTTTAAGTTTTGAGGGCCTTTTAAGATTAATTTTTCGCGTGGCCTATCAACTTTTGGTAAGTCTTTAATTTTATATTTTCGCTTTTCTTCTGTCATATTTTATTTTAAATATTATACCAAATTCAAATAATTTGTCCAAATGATATGTTGCTAAAAATAGAGTTGCAATAATAAACATAATAAGCGTCT
>DAOSBJ010000024.1:0-4874 GCA_035360795.1 Minisyncoccota bacterium | reverse complement strand
TAAGTTTGATTTTAGAATATTATGTTAAATAAACATCAACTTATAAATTCCTTTATTTAATATAAGTTGAATAAATTCCATAAAATCTTGATACCGAATTTTTTCAGCAAAAGATAAAACATCTTTAAAAGAAAAAGGACAACCAAAAGTACAATATTCTCGGCCGAGGTAATAAATTATTTCACCATTTGCTTCTTCTAAAAGATATTGATTAAGATAATAACTTTTAATGAGATGAAATAATTCTGGAGTAATCAACTGATTAAAATTTAAAAGAATATTTTCTAATATTTCATCAACTTTCTTTATTTGCTTTGATTCTCCATAAATCAATAATAAGCTAAGGCCATTGTAATGATAACAATAAGAATAACAACGATAAGATAAACCGGGATTAATAATGTTTTGGTAAAGTAAAGAAATTTCTGTAGAAGATAAAATAGCAGCAAAAAGTTCAAGAAGAACTCTCTTTTTCCAATCATAATTGTTTTCAAGGATTAAAGCCTTTAAGAGGATATTTTTACTCTCTTTGTCGTCTTTAATTATTTTAATAAAGGACTGAGAAGTCATTTTAATTCTGGGAGGACGAAGATCAATTTTCCCTTTGAAAGAAAAGTTAAATTTTTCCGTTCCCCAGGATATTAAAATGGGCTTAGTGTAAAACTTTTTATACCAATTTTTTAATAAAGACAAGGAAATATTTTGAATAGTTGAGGGATAACCAATAATCGGATTAGCTAAATTAGTGTTTTTAAAAATTGAGGCAAAAAATTTTTCATAAGATAAATCTTCTCTACTTTTTAAAAACATTTCTTCCTTGATTAACTTTTTTTCTTTTTCTAAATCTTCTTGACTAAAATCAGCCTCAAAAAATAATTTCTCTAAAAGATTAAGAGTTTTTTTAACATTAGCATTTAAAACGGAAAAATAAAATCGAGTAAAATAATATTCAGTATTAGCATTAACATAAACCCCAAGTTTAGTAAATTCGCTACTAAGATTTTTTATTCTTAAACCAACTAAATGCTCTAATAAATGAGAAATACCAGCAATTTCTTTTTCCTCATAAGCACTACCTACAGGAATAAAAACTTCAATAAGAGAATAGTTTAATTCTTTTTTAAGAAAAGGATGATATAGAAAATTTTTTTGGGTAGCCATTAATAATTTTTATTTTGTTTTAATTAAATTTAATTTAATTAAAAAAGGGCGGGGTAAGCATTTATCTTACCCCTTTGGCTAGATTACTTATTTTGGTTTAGGTGCAGGTGGCGTAGGTTTTGGTGGTTTGCCCGGACCTTTTGGCCCTGGATGTGGACCGGGTTTATCAGTCATCTTCTTCGCCTCCTTTTTTAAAAAGCTATTTTAAGAATAGCACAAATTAGTGATTTGTCAAATAAAGCAGGGTGCATTTTACCCTGAAGTACAACATTGTAAGAATAAAAAAGAGCAGCTGAAAGTTGGTAAAAATCAATGTTGGGCATACTATCTGGATTCCAACCGCTTCCACTTGCTTTTAATATTGCATTTCTATTTCTTGCTCTTTATAATCCCGCTCATCTTTCTACTATTATATTCAATTTTTGAAATGATAAATAATCTTGAGTTAATTTTTGCAAATTATCAGAGTTTAATTTTTGAATAACAGGAATGATATCTCGATATTTTCGGTAATTAAGTAAATGGCCAATTAAAATTTCATATCGCTGGTTAGTAGAAAAGTCATTTTTATAGTAATCAAGAAATAACTTTTTTATTGTTAAGACAATTTGATTATTAATTTTGTTTTTTGATAGTTGTTCGAAAAATTCCTTCAAAGCAAGAATCAGCTCTTTTATTCTCTTTTCATTGGTATTTATTGATATCAAAAGTAAACTAAAACTTTTATAATTTACAAAATCTCTTCGGATATTATAAAATCCTCTCTTAAAAAGAAATTCATAAAAATTTAGATCAGTCTTATTTTGGCTATGAAATAAAATATCAGAAAGAAAATTAAAAGCTACTCTTTCTTGAAAATTTGCCGGCGCCTCTAAAATGATAAAAACACAAGCGCCTTTAAATTGATATTCTTTTTTTAACCTTATAGTTTTTCTTAATCCTGATTTGATTTTACAAGGTAATACTCTATTTAAAGCATCATGGCTAATAAATGTTTTTAACCGATAAAAATCTGTTAAAATGTTAACAAAATATTTTGGCAGCTGATTACCACCAATAAAAAATATTGGTTCATTGATAATAAATTTTTGGTAATAATTAAATAATTCTTTTGCCCCAAATTTATAAGACAGAGGTTTATTTAAAAAACATTTATAATAAAGACATTTTTTATCTAAAACCGCCTTTATCGCAATGTCTTTAATCCGACTATAAAAATCATTTTGTTTTTTTATTTCTTCATCTTCAACCAATTTTTTTTCCCGATCAAAATATTTCTGAAAATCTGATAAAGAACTAGAAAATATCGCTTTTAAAATTGAAGGCAATAAATTAATATTTTCCTTATTTAACACGCAAGAGAAATGAATATCCTCATCAGAAACAAATCCTTTAAAAATATCTTTGGAAGAAATCTTCTCTTTGACCAAAGTAGATATAAGGTGCTCCATCAAGTGTTTATAAGAAAATTCTTTGAAATTTCTAGAATAAACAAATCCTAAAGGCCAGATAATATCAAAATAAAAATTGTCCTCCTTCTGGGGTAATTTAATAAAATAGGTCTTTGGTTTTTTAAAAACTAATTGATAAAACGAAGCCATAACATAAATAATATAGATTATAAACTTAAATAACAAAGAGGGCAAGAAGCCCTCTTTAATCTACCCTCGTTGAAATTATTCTTCGTCATCATAAGTATGAACCTTACCCCAATCTTTTGCTACTTCTTTATGCACCACCCTGCCATCTTTTACTACTTCTCGTTGAGCATAAATATCCGTGCCCTCTTCACCATCAGAATGAATATGATCTTTGCTTTCTTTCCCAACTAATCTTGTGCCTTCGAATTTACCTTTTTCGCTCAGGATGACAGCGGGATACCATTTTCTATTAACCCATTAATTCGTTAAATCGTTAACTCGTTAACTTAAACAGTGCTGTCGTTAATTGTTGTTAATTGAGATTTTCATTTCATACATAGATCTTCTTCCACGGGTCTTTAAAAACTTAAATCCACTAGAATTAAAACTCTAAATTCAAAAATAAAAGAAGGCCTTAAAGCCTTCTTTTTACTAATTACTACAATAATAGTTTCCATACCACGATTGGGTAAATAGCTGGTCCTTTCATTTCGAAAGGAAAATCTACCGCCTGTATCATTGCTGAATCAATAACTTGATATACATACGCTACATAATTCTCATCCTCTGTAGAAACTATAAACTGTTTTGCCAAAGTAGCCACCATATTTTCTGTTTTGACATAAAATAAAGGAACACCATTTTTATTTAAATACTGCTGAGCTCTTTCGATGAGTTCTAAATACTCACGATTAGCATCTTCAACAGTGTAATCAGCATAAGCAGTAGTTCCTAAAGCAACCAACACTAATGTTAAAACAACAATAATTATCTTTTTCACTCCAATCACCTCTTTTTTAATATTTTTTTATTTTCAATTTACTAAATAGAGTATATCACTTAATTTCTAAATTGTCAAGGGTAAATAAAATAATACAAAAAGGAGAAGATTTAAATCTTCTCCTTTCAATCGATTACCGTACATCATACCAATCACAAAAAGGAAGAATATTGGTCATTTCTTTGGTTTTTGTATCATAAAGTATTAGCTTTTCGTCTTGCAAGAAACATAACTGAGTTGGAGTTAAAAATTGAGGAGTAGTGCCATTGATAAATTTTTTAAAAGCATAATCCTTTTCAGAATATTTATAGATTGTTCCTTTGCTAACCACATATAAAGTACCATCTGGCGCCCAAGTAAATTCTTCAAATGTTTTCATAGCCTTGGGAATAGAAAAACCATATTCCTTATAAAATGGTGTTATTTGCTGAGGCGATAATTCGAAAAAGTACTCTTCGTTTTCTTTTTTTGCAAAAAAACTTGTAATTAAAGTTCTTCCATCTGTTCCTTCTAACCAACCTAACCAAAGATTGTTTATTCCTTTGTCTTGTTCTAAAAACCAAACTGGTGATTTGACTTCTTTTATTAGTTTTCCTTTCTCATTTTCTAATGGTTGATAATAAAACACTTTTGTGCCCCGACTCTCGTCGTAATTAATTAAAACATCTTTAATGATACTTGTAATAGAATTGTCTTTAAGTTTTTCATTGTAATCGGTTAATTCGTCTTTAATGATACAAACGACAATAACTGAAATTGATTCTGCTTTTTCATTATTAATTAGACCTTCATAAGCCAAAAAAACACCATCTGGAGATAAACTAGGCTTAACTTCTTCTGCTGGCAAAAAAATAGGCTCCCCTAGCCAATCAGTTAAAGTTTGAATTTTGTTGTTTTTTAAGTCTTTGATATAAAATTCGTTATTAGTTAACCAAACAAGAATATCATCTTCTATAACTGGTTTTTCTATTGGCAAATCGAAATCTTTGGTTAAATTGGTTTTTTCTTGGGTTGCCAAATTATATAAAATAGCATCTTGGCCATCTAAATAAAGAATGTCTTGGGCATAAATTGGTACCGTTAAAGACAATAGCCAGAAAAAAACAAAAGCAAATTTCCTCATTTTTATCACCTCTTTTTTTAACATTTTCAAAGAACTAAAATTTTGTTAAAAAATCACTTTTCATAAAAATTGTCAAAACAAGCAGGATTTTTAAACACAAAGGTGTTACTAGTATAAATTTACTTTATTTTCCACTCTTCTACTTTTTTTCTCGGAACAAATCCATAGC
>DAOSBJ010000023.1:2724-4997 GCA_035360795.1 Minisyncoccota bacterium | reverse complement strand
CTGGAACAGCAACAGGGACAGCCACAGTTACTATTAATGGCACTGAGGTAAGTTATGCTTATACTACTTCGACAACTGCGACAACTGTGGCTAGCCAAATTGTAACAGCAATCGAAAATAATGCTACTACTACTGCCTTGGTAGCTGCTACTAGTAGCGGGGGTACAGTTAATTTAACAGCTAGAATTGCTGGTTATAATGGCAATAGTATTACCTACTCTGCTACTACTACCCCAGATACTGGTATTACTGTTAGTCCCACTGCTAATACTAATATGACAGGAGGTCTTAACACTCAATCTACAAGTACTACCTGGACTTGCAATAGCCCAGCAGTTGAAGATACTAGTAAAGGCGCTGGTCATTATCTCTGGAGAATTCCTTCTGGCTCTACTGCTAATTGTACTTTTAGTACTTTATTAACAAATACTAATAGTGGTTATCCGGGATATTTCTCAGTTGCTTTGTATAAAGTCAAATGGTTTACAGCTGCTACTGATACAGCTGATAGCTTCATTGAGCAGACCTGGGGCTTGACTAACATTAATACTGGAGACTTCTATCTTGGTGACTAAACCTTTCACTAAACCTTTCCTTGCAGGTTCTAAAAAACCGGCCTTTGGCCGGTTTTTTAGTTCTGATTCCTGATTAGGTAGGAATGGCAGTTTGTGATTGTTTTTGTCTTTTTTTGTTTTTTATGTTATGCTATTTTTAATGTCTAAGAAGGGTTTTTTAATTTTAGCTTTAACTATTTTTTTAGTACCGACTTTTTCTTTTGCTTGGTCTTTAAACCAGACTTTTTTTGTTGATTCTAACTACGATGCTTTTTCAAGAACTCAAATAGAAACCCAACTGATTAAAACCACCAACCAACTTTATTTTTACGTTGACAAAGACTGGTATAATAATTTAAAAGAAAAAAATCAGTTGGATTCGGTTTTGTATTCTTTATCAACAGAGTTTGAATATAAAATTTATCCAAATTTAACTAATTTGTTAGGCTCTGAAGACAAACCAGGAATTGACAATGACCAAAGATTAGTAATAGTGCTAGAACCTTTAAAAGAAAGTTATGGCGGCTATATTAGAGGAGGCGATAATTATCCGAAAAATATTGCCAAAGATTCAAATGAAGGCCAGATTATTTATTTAAACAGTAATTTAATTTTAAAAGGAGATTTAAATTTTTTAACTTATGAATTGGCGCACGAATTTGCTCATTTAATTTCCTTAAAACAAAAGCCAAATTCAGAAACTTGGTTTTATGAATTAATTTCTGAAGCCGCTGGCCAGATTTCAACTTCAGATTCAAGCAAGATTACTTTAAGAAGAGTTCAGGATTTTTTGTATTCAACTGAAGTTAATTTAAAAGACTGGCAAAATTCTGACAAAGATTACGCTAAAGTTTATTTGTTTGCTTTGTATTTGAGAGAACAATTTCAAAACAATCTCTTTAAAGAAGTTTTGAGTTATCCTTCTAATGACCCGATAATTTCCTTTGATGAGGTTTTAAAAAGCAAAGGTTTAAGTTTTGACGAAGTTTATCTTAACTGGCTGATTGCCAATGTTTTGAATAATTGCGAAAATAATTCAAAATACTGCTATAAGGATCCTAATTTGAAAAATTTTTCAATTATTCCTTATTCCTATTATGTGCCAATGCAGGAAAATAGTTTAATTAGCGTTACTGATTCCCTGTTTCCTTTTTCAGGCAAGTGGCAAAAAATTAATGGCGGCAAAGGCACTGTCAAACTTAAATTTAACATTCCCCAAGAAACGCCAATTACAAAAATTCCCTATTTAATAGAAGAGATGAGCGGCAAAAAAACTTTGGGTTTTTTTGATTTTTCTTTGTCTAATATTTCAGAATTGTATGTTCAGGAAATGTCAACTAAAAATAAAAGCATTTATTTTATTCCTTACTTAACCTCCAAGGCAAAGGAAAACAAACTTTATTATTATTCTTTTGAAATTCAGACTTTAAGCGACAATAATGAAACTGAGCAAAAAATTATTGGCGAGTTGCAAAAGAAAATTGAAGAATTAAAAAAACAAATTGCCAAGTTGCAACTTCAAATAGCTACTTCAAAAACTTACCAAAATAATCCAAGTTGTTCGCTTTTTGAAAAAGATTTGTATTTTGGAATGAAGTCAGAAGAAGTAAAATGCCTTCAGCAATTTTTGGCGAATTTAGGAGAGGAAATTTATCCAGAAAAATTAGTGACTGGCTACTACGGTCCTTTGACTCAGAAAGCAGTTCAAAGATATCAGGC
>DAOSBJ010000023.1:1239-2624 GCA_035360795.1 Minisyncoccota bacterium | reverse complement strand
AAACAAATTCTCTTTTATCTTGCTATTGGCGCTCTCTTGTCTCCTTTTTTCATTAATACCAATACTTATTTTCCCTTTATTATTACCAAAGCCACGGTTTTCAGGCTGATAGTTGAGGTAATGTTTGTTTTATGGGTGATTTATCTTTTTAAAAACAAAGAAAAAGTTTATTTGTCCAATTTAGCAAAAGCAGTTTTAATTTATGGAATAATTCTTTTTATTTCGGCTTTGTTGGGAATAAATTTTTCCTGGAGTATTTTTTCTGGCAATGAAAGAATGGAAGGAGTTTTTGGTATTTGGCATTTTATTTTATTCTTTTTGATTCTAACAACAACTTTTTCTCGCGAAGAATTGGAAAATATTCTTAAAATCCAAGTCTATCTTGGATTAGTTTACTCTTTATTGGCAATCTATACTTATTTTGGTTTTGGGCCGATTAATCCCCAGATGACCAGCAACCGGCTGGCTGGTTTTACTGGCAATCCATCGTACTTTGCTTTATATGCCTTATTTAACGCTTTTTTTGCTTTGTATTTTTATTTTGAAGAATATCGCTTAAATAAAAAATTATTCAATTGGTGGTTTTTGATTTTTGGAACTTTCTCTTTGTTAATGTTTTTAACAGGCTGTCGAGGAACAATGATTGGCTATGGCGTGGCAATGCTTGTGATTGGTTTAGCGATTATTTTCAAAAAAGACAAAGAAATTCTTGAGTTAAAGAAAGTATTTATTGGGCTATTTACTATTGGTCTGATTTTTTTAATTTTGGTTTTTTCTTTGAAAAACACCAGTTTTGTCAAAAACAATTTTGCTTTGGAAAGATTAACTTCAATTTCTATAAAAGATCCGACTGCGGTTTCGCGACTTTACTCTGCCCAGACTGCTTTTAAGGCGTTTTTGGAAAAACCGCTGTTTGGCTGGGGTCCGGAAAATTACCAGCCACCCTATATTAAATACTTTAATCCCATTGTAATAAAATATTTGCCAAGTGATTTCTTTTTTGACCGGGCTCATAACAAACCAATGGAGGTTTTGGCAACCACTGGCATTTTTGGCTTTATTTCTTATTTGGCAATTTTTGTTTGTATTTTTCTAGTTCTTTATAAAAAACAGCAGAAAGACAGCAATTGGTTTTTGGGAAGTTTGGCTTTAATTGGCGGAATTGTCAGTTATTTTGTTCAAAACATTTTTATTTTTGATTTTCACGAGAGTTATCTAATGTTTTTTCTTGTTTTATCTTTTATTGATTCTTTTTCAGAGAAAAAAACAAAAGAGACCATTATCCAGACAAAAGAATCGTCAGGTGATTTTAGCAAAGATTTATTAAAATCTTTTGTTATCATTGGTTGTTTTTGTCTGGTGATTTTCAGTCTAACTTTTTTTGT
>DAOSBJ010000023.1:0-1139 GCA_035360795.1 Minisyncoccota bacterium | reverse complement strand
GCTTTGGAATTAAATCCAAATTTAAAACCTCAAGTTGAAGAGTTTATTAAAATTGTGGAAAACGAGGAATGGGAAAAGATACCAGATTGAATCATATAACCTATAACGTATAACTTAAAACTCAAGAATTAAGATGCAACGTAATAATGAATTTCATCAAAAATTAAAAAGTGTAATGGACGAATTTGCAAATAAAGTGTACGATTATACAGAAACTTTTCCTAAAAAAGAAATATTCGGTTTAACTTCTCAATTGAGAAGAGCTGCTCTTTCGGTAATTCTGAATTATCTTGAGGGTTATGCGAGACAAAATAAGAATGTTTTACGAAATTTTTTAGAGATTTCTTACGGGTCTTTAAAAGAAAGCAAATACTTAATCTATTTTTCTTATAAGAGAAAATATTTGGAAAAATTAGAATATCAGAAATTAATGGATTTGACTGAAACAATTGGAGCTATGTTATGGGGTGTTATTGAGAAAATAAAGAAATAAATTTTTACTTGGGTTAAAAGTTACAAGTTATACGTTACAAGATTATGAAACAGGTTGTTTTTAAAAAAGGAAAAGTAATAGTTGAAGAAGTGCCAACGCCAAAATTAAACGACAATTCGGTTTTGGTGGAAAATTTTTATTCAGTAATTTCAAGTGGCACAGAAATGACTTCTTTTGCTTTTGCCAAAGCGCCTTTGCCATTAAAAGTTTTAAAATATCCAACAAAACTGGCAAAGGGCTTGCGTTTGGTAAAAGAACACGGAATTTTTACTGCTTATAAAATTGTCACAGGAATGCTGGAATCTGGTCTTACTCCTGGCTATAGTTGTTGCGGAAAAATTGTTAAAGTAGGGAAAAACATTAAGGATTTAAAAGAAGGCGATTTGGTGGCTTGCGCTGGCGCCAATCTTGCTTCTCACGCTGAATATGTCGCAGTGCCAAGAAATTTGGTTTGTCAGGTTCCAGAAGGAGTTGATCCCCGTGAAGCGGCTTCAACTACCTTAGGAGCGATTGCTCTCCAAGGAGTGCGACAGGCAGATTTAAAGATCGGGGAAAGCGCGGTGGTTTTTGGTTTGGGCTTAATTGGGCAAATTACCAGCCAAATTCTTTTGGCTAATGGAGTAAAAGTAATTGGCATTGAACCCTC
>DAOSBJ010000022.1:3083-5103 GCA_035360795.1 Minisyncoccota bacterium | reverse complement strand
AAAACTTTTATTATTCCGTCTTGGCGCAAAGTAATCATTCCTTGGCGCTTTGCTTCATTGGTTAATTTTTCTTGAGAAGGTTGAGTTAAAACAATTTCTTCTACTTCTTTTGTCATCTGCAAAATTTCAAAAAGGCCAATTCTGCCTAAATAACCTTTTTTATTACAAGTCTGACATCCCTGAGATTTATAAATATAGTAAGGCGGGTGGTACGGCAATTTTTCTTTTGTTTGGAGAGGCAAATCTTTTAAGCCTTCTTCAATGATTTTTGCTTCTACTTCATTGGCTAAAATCCGAACTTTGCAGTCAGGACAAAGTCTTCTGGCTAATCTCTGGGCAATCATTAAATTTAATGACGAAGGAATTAAAAACGGCTCTACTCCCAAATCAATCAATCTGGGAATCACACCAATGGCATTATTGGTATGTAACGTTGATAAAACCAAATGACCGGTTAAAGCAGATTGAACCGCTAATTCGGCAGTTTCTTTATCTCTGATTTCGCCAACCATAATAATGTCTGGATCTTGGCGAACCATATGGCGCAGACCTCTGGCAAAAGTATAACCAATTTCTGGCAAAACTTGCGATTGATTTATTCCTTCAATAGTATATTCAACCGGGTCTTCCAAAGAAACAATATTGACTTTTTCCTGATTTAAAACTTGAAGGATCGCGTATAAAGTCGTAGTTTTTCCTGAGCCAGTCGGTCCGGTAATCAAAATCATTCCATAAGGTTTTAAGACTTCTTTTTCCAAGATTTCTAAATTTTTTCCTTCCAGTCCTAATTCGTGAATGCTTTTTAAGCCAACTGAAGGGTCTAAAATTCTAATGGCAACTTTTTCTCCCAAAGCAGTGGGAAAAGTGGAAATTCTAAAATCTATTTCTTTATCGTCAACAATGGTGAAAAATCTGCCATCCTGGGGAATTCTGGTTTCATCTATTTTTAAATTAGCCATTATTTTAATTCGGCTGATAATTGCCGGATGAACCATTAAGGGCAAAGAAAGAGCGGTTGACAGATTGCCATCAATTCGAAAACGCACCCGCAAAACATTTCTTTCTGGTTCTAGATGAATATCTGAAGCCCTTGAGCGAACTGCGTATTTTAAAATTGAGGCAAAAAGTTTAATAATTGGCGCTTCTTCAGAAACCACTCCCTGAGTTGATTCTAAATCGACCAGTTTATAGGAAGAAATTTCCTTTTTTGCTTGAGCGGCGAATTTTTTTTGAAAATCGCTTAATAACTGATTGAATTCTTCTATAAAAGTCTGGTATTGGCTTAAAGCCAATTTTAAATCCGAAGGAGTAATGATAAAAACTTTAAATTTCAAATTTAAACGATTTAAAATAAACTTGACTGCTTCTTGGGCTCTAATGTCATCAGGAAAAACCATTCCAATTGAGAGAGTATCTTCTTCTTTTTTAAAAGCAATAAATTTGTAATGTCTGGCAGTATCCTCAGGAATTAAATGCAAAACATCACGAGGAATAATTTCGTTTTTCTCAAAAAATTTAATTGGTAATTTAAAAAGTTCGCTTTTTATTTGAGCGACTGTTTTTTCTTCAACTAATTTTTTTGAATAAATTACTTCTTCTGCTCTTTTGTCTAAACTCTTTGCTTCTTGTAAAATTTGTTTTGCCTGGGTTTCGGAAATAAGTTGGCGCTGAATAAGGATTGATAAAAAAAGTTCTTCTTGAATCATGCCATCCCTAATTAATTTATTAAAAGGGTTGAAAGGGATTAGTTTTACCTAATGCCGGAGGTGGTGGAGGCCAGTTTAAATGAGGCGTTAAACTTTGAAAAACTGGATGATTTAAAACTCCTTGAGTATCTAATCTTGCTTCTATTAAAGATTGGGCAGTGGGGGGTAAAATATCCTGAACTTTCGGCTCAGAAACTAATTTTGAGGGCTGGAATATCTGCCATAAAAACCAACCGCCAATGCCAATAATGGCGATGACAATTAGCCAAATAAATGGATTTCCTTTTTTTTCTTTTTGAATTTCTATTGCCATT
>DAOSBJ010000022.1:0-2983 GCA_035360795.1 Minisyncoccota bacterium | reverse complement strand
AGTTGTTTTTTCAAGATTTTCTTGAGGTAAATAATAGGTTAGAATGCTGACATCAAATTGCAAAACAGGGGAAGAGAGTTTAGTTGTTTTGGCGGTTTTAGAAGATTTAGCAGTTGTTTTAGAAATTGTCTGCTGTTGAACTGGAACAGCGCTTTTAATACTAACTTTATCAATATCTATCAAACGCAATTCTTTTTCTAATTCTGCAGAGATAGTTTTAAACACTTCATAAGAAGAAGAAAAATCCACTTTTACTTCTAAATATTTGTAGTCATTTTTGCTTCCTTCATTAAAAGAAAGAGAGTTAATGATAACATTATTGTCTTTAAAAATTTTATCTAGAACCGCAATGATTTGGGCGCTTTGAGGGTCTTTTGGCAAAGACAAGTCAATCTTTGTTATTTCCTCTCCCAAATTAAGATAAGTCTGAATTAGTTCTTCTGATTTTTTATAATAGGCCTGAATCTGTTCAAGTTTAATTTTTTCTTCTCCGATTTCTTTTTTAAGTTCTTTGACGCGTTGAACCGAAGGGTTGATGTAACTAATAAAAACATACAAAGAACCGGCAAGAAAAAGGGTGATGAAAAGAATGGCTAAATTTTGTTTGGTAGTTTCTCGCATTTAATTAATTATTGAAATTTAAAAATATTGGGATTAAAAATAACTTCTAAACTAAAAGAAACAGTTGTCCCCTGACTGGTATTAGATCTCATTTCTTTGACGACTACCGTTTGAATTATTTCTGGATGATTAATTAATCCGTTTACCGCTTCGCTAAAAACATATTGGTCATTGGCAATTCCCTGCAAACTCAAAGAATTTTTTTCTCTCGAATATTCAAAATTCGTATAATAAACCAAAGGATGAGTAATTTCTTCTAATTTTATTAGCGCCTTGGAAAAATAAGGATGCTGGTCTAAAAGTCCTTTTAGCAAATTCAATCTTTTTTCAAATAAAACTACTTCTTCTTCTTTTTCTAATGGAAACTGACTTCTAATTTTTTGATATTCTTTTTTATATCCATTTAAAACATTCTCTTGCTGAGGAAGATAAAAATAATTTAGTGCCAGAAAAGCGCCTAAAACTATCAAAAATATAGTAAGAGAAAAAAAGAAAAATCCCCTTGGCCAAGTAGGCGGTGTTTTAGTTTGTTTTAAGGATTCTAAATCTACGGTTGGCATTTATTTTATCTTGCTTTTATTATATTAAATTTTTTACTGTCAAGCAATAGTTTGGCGTTTTATTTTATTTTTATTTATTTTAATTTTAAAGCAACAGCACAAGCAGTTGCTAAATTCGTTCCTATTTCGGCTAAAATTGGCGCTAATTTTGGATTATAAGAAATTAGCCCCAAATTAAAAGGATTGCCCAAGATTACTGGCATTAAAAGTTGTTTAGAATAATATTCATCTAATCCTTTTAAATTAGCGCCACCACCTGTAAGAATTACTTTTTCCACTTTCTTTTTGGTCTTTAAATAATAATTATTAATTACTTTTTCAATTTCTCTTTTAATCACATCAAGTAATGGCACCACTAAACTAACGATATTTAACTCGCCTTTAGATTCGATATATAAACCATAAGTTTTTTTAATTTCTTCTGCCCTGAAAGGATTAATACCCAAAGCAGTAGCAATCACCTGAGTAATATCTCCGCCAGCAGTATCAAGATTTCTTGACATCATTAAAGTCCCGTCATCAATAACGCTAATTGAACTCGCCCTTCCCCCAATATCAACCAAAACAAAAGGAGCATTTTCTTTTTTTGAAAAAAGATGGGCCAAAGAAATATTTTCCAGTTCTAATCCTTTTAAATTTAATTTAGAGAGTTCAGCAGTTTTAGCGTATCTTTGAATAATGTCTGTTGGAATAGCAATCAAAAGCACATAAATTCTATCTTCAGTTCTTTTTTCCACTTGCCAATCCAAAGTCATTTCTTGCAAAGTCATTGGAATATATTGACCAGCCTGATACTTAATTGCCTGTGATAATTCTTTATCAGTCATTATTGGAAATTCCACCAAAACTGCAAAGCCGGTAAAACTTGGCAGGGCAATATATGAATCTCTAGTTTTTATTTTTGTTTTTGAAAGCAATTCTTTTAACAACAAAGATGTACTTTCTTCAAGCAGTTTAAAACTCATTGTCTGCAAAGCATCATTAATTCTTTCCAGGTGGCCGTATTTTTCTAAAATTCCGTAGTTTGAAAGTTCCACCCTCTCTTTTCTAATTTTAAGTTCAACAATTTTTATTGAAGTGGTGCCAATATCAATTCCCAAAAATTCATTTTGGCCAAAAATTCCCATAAGGTTTTATATTTGTTATAATAGTATAACATATAGAAAAGGCGATAATCAACGCCTTGCAAACATCCGAATTTAAATCTCTGTTTTTTGATTTTTTATCTTTTATCTTTTATTTTTTATTTATTATTTTTTATGTATGCCCCACCGTTTTTTTATTTCTTTATATAAAAATTTACTTGACACTTTATTTCCTTGGCAATGTTTAAATTGTCATCAAGAAACTAAAAATGATTGGCCGTTATGCGATGACTGTCTAAAACAGATAAATTTAAATTCAGAATTTGTCTGCCCTTATTGTTTTAAACAAATCACTGACTGGAGAAAACTCCATTCCTTTTGCCGCAAAAAATCTTATCTTAGCGCTTTGGGAGCAGTTTCTAGTTATCAAAACAATGTTTTAAAAGAAACTATCCACTATTTTAAATATCAAAAAATTATTAATTTAATAAATCCTTTAAGTTGTCTTTTAAAAGAATTTTTATTAGATAGTTTCTTTTTTCAGAATCTTGTTAAAGATAAAAAGGAAGAAATTTTAGTAGTACCATTGCCTTTACATTCCAAAAAGAAAAAAGAGCGCGGTTTTAATCAATCAGAACTTTTGGCTTTGAAAATAAGTCAATTTTTTAATTTAAACTATAATGACAAAGTTTTAATCAGAAAAATCAATAATCCTCC
>DAOSBJ010000021.1:0-5243 GCA_035360795.1 Minisyncoccota bacterium | reverse complement strand
TACTTTTACGCTCCGGAAAAAAAGGCGAAAATGTTATTGAGTTGGCAAATAAAATATAGAATGGCTGACCATATAATTGTGGTTAAATATAAATTCTTTATTTCAAAAACAAAGGAATAATTTAAGACTATGACTAAGAACAATAAAAAATCAGAATTTGAAGAATTGAAAGCCGAGATTGAGCGATTAAAAAAAGAATTGAAGAAACGGAAAAAATATGGGCTTGTTTGGGAAGAAAAGTCTGAAAAAGTAGCTGAGATGTGTAAAGAAAAACTGCCAGTGCTGAAAGAGGCTAAAAACAAAGAAATAATAACTGATAAAAACAAGCCCGTAAATTTATTGATTGAGGGCGATAATTATCATGCCCTTTCGGTTTTAAATTACACTCACGCTGGCAAAGTTGATGTTATTTATATTGATCCGCCGTATAACACTGGCAACAAGGATTTTATTTTTAATGATAGATATGTTGACAAAGAAGATGCCTACCGTCATTCAAAATGGCTTTCATTTATGGAAAAGAGATTGAAGTTAGCAAAGAATCTATTAAAAGATACGGGCTTAATTTTTATTTCGATCGATGATAACGAAGTAGCGCAGTTAAAATTATTAATGGATTATCCTGATTTATTTGGAGAAAATCATCAGAAAACTACAATAATATGGCAAAAGAAAGTTAGACCTTCAAATAAAAAGGAGGATGGTTTCTCTAGTACAACAGAATACATACTTATGTATTCTAGAACATCAAGAATTACAGATTTAGTAAAAGACAAGTTAAGCGAGGACTATATTGGAAAGGTTTATAGGAATATGGATAATGATCCTCGTGGTCCTTGGAGAACAAAACCTCTATGGAGTGAAAGTAATCCAAATCCAAGAAAAACACTAATACTGCCCGGTGGGAAGAAACTAACTAAAAAGTGGTTTATTTCACAAAACAGATTAAACCATCTTTTTAAGAATAAATTAATTTACATTAGTAGTGGCGGAGTTTTAAATGAGAAAATTTTTTTGACAAAAGAAAGAACAAAAAATCCCATCAATTTTTTATCGGCGAGTTTGGTTGGAACGACCGAGGAGGCAACCAAAGAATTAAAAACTATTTTTGCTACAGAGAAGAATGTTTTCCCCAACCCAAAACCAGTTAGATTAATTAAGTATTTACTATCCAAAATAAATAATAAAAACGCGATTGTGCTAGATTTCATGGCCGGCTCTGGCACGACCGGACATGCCGTTTTAAAACTTAATAAAGAGGATGGCGGTAATCGCCAATTTATTCTTTGTACCAATAATGAAAATAATATTTGTACTGATGTTTGTTATCCGCGAATTAAAAAAGTTATTGAAGGATATAAAAATTTGAAAGGCCAGAAAGTTATGGGTTTGGGCGGAAATTTAAAATACTTCAAAACTGATTTTGTTGACGCAGAGCCAACAGATGAAAACAAAATAAAACTTACCAAACAAGCAACCGAAATGCTTTGTGTTAAAGAAGGAACTTTTGAAAAAGTGATTGATAATGAAAGATTTAAAGTTTTCAAAAACGCAAGCCATTACACCGGTATCATCTGGGACCAACTAGCAATTCCAACTTTCAAAAAAGCAATTAAAGATATAAAAGGGAAATTCAGCGTCTATGTTTTTTCTTTAAGTGATGAAACTTTTGACGAAGAATTTAATGATATAAAACAAAAGGTTAAACTATCTCCTATCCCCGAAGCAATTTTGCAGGTTTATAGGAGAATTTTTAAATAGAGATTATGAAAAAATATTTTGTAAGATATTGTATAGAAACTCCAAACTCTATAGGTAGTCGTAAAGACATAGAAGAAGATAAGATTTTGGGTTGGAAATTTAATTTTGGTAACAATGAAGTAATTTTATATGATCAGAAACAAGGATTGCATGCTGATTGTTATATAGAAGCAGAACCCCAAATGCCAATAGAAAAAATAGAGGAAAAGGCAAAAACTTTTGTAGAAAATATATTGAACTTAATAGATTTTTCAACTTCTTCTGCCTCTAACTCACCTTTATTTATTAGTCTCTATGAAGCTACAGATGGATTGATAAACCGTCCTTTTAAACAGGTATTTTATATCACTCTTCCGGAAAGAAATGTTAGTTTGATCAATAAAGAAATTTTTGAAAAAATCTTTAATAATTTTAATAAAAATGAAAATCAAGATTTAAGAATAGCAAGGGCTATTTCTTGGTTAAGAAAGGGATATTTGGAACAGAAATTTATTGATAAGTTTGTCGCGTTTTGGACCGGGCTCGAATCTATAAATGAATTGTTATGTGATTTTTTTCAAATAAATGAAGAGGATAGAAAAATAAATTGTAAAAAGTGCGGAAACAAAATATCTTCAATTTCATTAGCTGGAATAAAAAAGTTATTTGTAGATACAATAAGTGTTGAATCAGAACTATTTAAATCAATAAGAAAAGCCAGGGGTAAACTTTTACACGGAGGAGGACCAATAGATAATAATTTTGTCGAGGAAATTAAAAAGTATATTCCGTTAGTGAGGAAATCCTTGATAATTGGCATTGGACTACTTCTTAGTCTTGACGATGAATATATAAAACAGGTATTAGAGAAAAAAACTAAATTATATACCGAGAGATTGAGAATTATATTGGAGGCAAACATCAAAAATTTTACCCCACCTTTATTAGACGAATTTAGAAAACAGCCTATATTTGATCTAGATAAACGAGATTTATTAGAAAGAGTTATCAATAAAGACGGGAAGGTAAATTTTAAAACATCTTCAAATTTTATTCCTAGAAATGCCACTTTTGATATTAAATTCGTTGATCTATGGGGTGATGACAACACTGCTATAGAAAGTGCTCGATTTATATAAATTAAATAAAATAACCATGCAACTAAAAATTTATCAAGAAAATGCAATTGATGATTTATTGGCCAAGAGTAAACGGCTCTTGGGTTATTCTGGTAGTAAAAAATTGGTTTTCAAGTCGCCGACAGGGTCGGGAAAAACAATAATGATGGCCGAATTTTTAAAACGACTAGTTAATGATAAAGAAGTTAGGCAATCGCTGGGTTTTATTTGGACGGCGCCGAGACAACTCTATATTCAAAGCCGAGATAAGTTAGAAAGCTATTTTGAAAATACTCGGGTTTTAAAGTGTTCATTTTTTGAAGATTTAGATGATAGAAAAATTAGAGAGAATGAAATTTTGTTTTTTAATTGGGAAAGCATTAATAGGGCGGACAATATCTATATCCGTGATAACGAACTGGATTTTAACTTGTCTAAAGTGTTAGAGAGAACAAAGGAGGAAGGCCGCGAAATTATCTTAATTATCGACGAAGCCCATCATCACGCAACTAGTGAAATTTCGCAGGGTTTAATTCAAATGATTGGACCAAAATTAACAATTGAGGTTACGGCAACGCCAGCAACTATTACCGATGAAGACGAAAAAGTGTTTGTTCAGTTAGAGGATGTTAAGAGGGAAGGAATGATTAAAAAAGGTGTGATTTTAAATGATAATTTTGAAAATTTTATTAAGGAAGGAAAAATAAAAACGCAAAAGCTGAGCGGCGGAAGTGAAGAATTAGTTATAGATGCGGCGATGAAAAAAAGACAGGAATTAATAAAGGAATTTCAAAAAGAGAGAGTTAATGTTAATCCTTTGGTTTTGATTCAATTACCCGATAGAAAAACAAGTTTGGAAGATAGAATAAAGGAGCGGGTGGAAAGTATTTTGAAAAATAAATATAAAATCTCAATAGAAAAGGGTAATAATAAACTTGCCATTTGGCTATCAGGCGAACACATTAATAAAGAAGGCGTTGAGAAGCAAGACAGCGAAGTTGAGGTGCTGCTTTTTAAGCAGGCAATCGCTTTGGGCTGGGATTGTCCGAGAGCGCAAATTTTAGTTTTGTTTAGAGAGTGGCACAGTCCTATTTTTTCAATCCAAACAGTCGGCCGAATTATGCGAATGCCAGAGCCAGATAAGGGTCACTATGAGAATGAAATTTTGAACTATGGATATGTTTATACTAACTTGGACAATATAGAAATACAAGAAGATATTGCCAAAGATTACATCACTATTTACACGAGCAAGAGGAGTTTTGACCCTAAATTAAATTTACTTTCGTGCTACCCGAAAAGACACCGCGAAAAAACGAGATTGTCGCCACTTTTTATAGAAATATTTTTGAAACAGGCAAAAGAATACAATTTAAAGGAACAGATTGATATTAAAGCGAAAAAAATTGACCTAAAAATTATCTCGGACTATAAAGCCGAAGATGTTGATACTTTAGCTGGAGTAAGAATTGTAGGCGATAAAGAAATAAAAGCAAGTGGCTTTGATATGCAAAAATTATTTGATTTTTTTATAAGAAATAATTTAACCCCTTTTTATCCTGAAGATAGATCTGTTGGCAGAGTTAAAGAAGCAATCTATAAATTTTTTGAAAAAGAATTAAAAATGTGGTATGGTGATGTTTGGGAAGAAATTATCCAAATAGTCTTGAACGATAAAAATTCTCAACACTTTGTTAATGTTTTAGACAAAACAAAAGAAAGATATAAAGAAGAAGTTGAAAAGAGAAAAAGTGAAATGGTTGATGTGCCGAATTGGAATATTCCGAAAATTTTATTTTACAGCGATGAATATAAAAAAGTTGAAACGAAAAAATCAATTATGCAACCGTTTTTTAGCGACGAAAAATGGAAATCAGAATCAGCTTTTATTGATTTTTTGGAAAAATCAGAAAAGGTTGAATGGTGGTTCAAAAATGGAGATAGAGATGCAACATTTTTTGCCGTACCGTATAACAATGGTGAGAAGAAACCTTTTTATGTTGATTTTATCGTGAAATTAAAAGATGGAAAAATAGGTTTATTTGATCCACATAGTGTTCATTTAAGCGATTTTACTTCAAAATCAGGCGGCTTACAAAGATACATCAAAGAAGAAAATAAAAAAGGTAAGAATCTTTTCGGTGGAATTGTTAAAAATATTGATGAAAAAAATTACAAGGGTCGCTGGATGTATTTTGATAATCAATGGAAAGAATTAGATTTATAGTAAAATAAAATTACGGATGGACTATTTGTTTATTTGTTTAAAGAAGAGACGAGAAGAAAATTTAAATTTAATTAATCAATAAAATAGCTTGAAAATGATTAGTAAGAAACTTTGTAAAAATTATTATGAAAAAATTGATAAGTGAAAAATTTGTAAAA
>DAOSBJ010000020.1:0-5859 GCA_035360795.1 Minisyncoccota bacterium | reverse complement strand
TTAAAAGCCACTGCTTTAATTTTTTTCTTACTACTTCTGTCCCGCAACGCTCACACTTATTGTCAACCACTTCTTCATCTGCCAAAACAGTCTTACACGAAGGGCACCAATTAACCGGCACCTCGTCTTCATAAGCCAAATTGTGTTTAAATAATTGAAGAAAAATCCACTGAGTCCATTTATAGTATTTTGGGTCAGTGGTATTAATCTCTCTATTCCAGTCATAACTAAATCCCATTTCCTGACATTGTTTTTTAAATTTCTTAATATTGTTTAAAACCGTTTCTTGCGGAGGCTTTTTAATTTTTAAAGCGTAATTTTCTGCTGGCAGCCCAAAAGCATCCCAACCCATTGGATGCAAAACATTATAATTTCTCATCCGATAAAATCGCGATAAAACATCAGTCGCAGTATAGCCTTTAATATGGCCAACATGAAGTCCCTCTCCTGAAGGATAAGGAAACATATCTAAAATATAGAATTTTTCTCTTTTATCGTTATCTTTCGCTTTAAACAGAGCAAAATTATTTTTTGCCCAATAGCGCTGATATTTTTTTTGGAATTTTTTTGGATGGTACATAAAACGATATTTGGATATTCGTAAAAAATTGTAATTCGTTGATGATTTATTTTACATTTCCTTTCTCATTTTTGCTTCAAATTCCTCAATTGACATCTGCCCCAAATCGCCAAATTTTCTTTGTCTAATGGCAATTTTTTTTGCTTTTTCTTCTTTCTTGCCAATAATTACTAAATAAGGAATCTTTTGCATTTCCGCTTCTCTTATTCTTTTTGACAAGGTCTCATTTGATAGATTTATTTCCGCTCTAAAACCTTTTTCTTTTAAATTCTCTAAGACTTTTTTAGCAAAAGATTGGTTTTCTTCTAAGATTGGCAAAACCATAATCTGAACTGGCGCCAGCCATAAGGGAAATTCACCTTTATAGTGTTCAATTAAAACTCCAATAAATCTTTCTAAACTTCCTAAAAGCGCCCGATGAATCATAATTGGCTGCTCCTTTCTGCCATTTTGATTAATATAGGTCATTTTAAATCTTTCGGGCAAATTAAAATCAACTTGAATGGTAGTGCATTGCCAAGGTCGGCCAATGGCATCTTTAATTTTGATATCAATTTTTGGACCGTAAAAAGCGCCGCCTCCTTTGTCAATAAAATATTTGATTTTCTTTTTTTCTAAAGTCTGAGTTAAAGATTTAGTGGCAATATCCCAAACTTTCTTCTGGCCAATAAATTTTTCTGGTCTGGTGGAAACATAAATTTCAAAATCTTTAAAACCGAATTTATTTAAAATTTTCAAAGCCAATTCTAAAGCGTTTTCAATTTCTTTTGGCAAATCTTCTACCCGACACCAGATATGAGCGTCATCTTGAGTAAAACCTCTTACTCTATTTAAACCATGTAAAACTCCTGATTTTTCATAGCGGTAGACAGTCCCTAATTCTGTATATCTTAAGGGCAGGTCTTTATAACTGACGATTTTATTTTTATAAATTAAAATATGAAAAGGACAATTCATTGGTTTGATTTCGTAATCAACATTTTCCTCTTCATTTATTTCCTTTAAATGCATCGCTGGATACATACTTTCTTTATAAAAATCAGCATGGCCGGATATTTTCCAAAGTTCTAACTGGGCAATATGAGGAGTATTAACCAACTCGTAGCCGTTTTTTAAATACTCGTTTAAAGCATATTCTTCAATAATCTTTTTAAGCATTGCTCCTTTTGGATGCCACAAAACTAAACCTGGCCCTAAATTCTCATCAAAATGAAAGAGGTCTAATTTTTCTCCTAAATATCGATGGTCTCTTTCTTCTGCCTCCTTAATAAAATTAAGATAGTCTTCCAATTCTTTTTGGGTTTGAAAAGCCACGCCGGTGATTCTTTGAAGCATAGGATTCTTTTCCTTGCCGCGCCAATAAGCGCCGGAAACCTTGGTTAATTTGAAACTTAAAGGCAGTTCTGAAGTATTTTTTACATGAGGACCACGGCATAAATCAACAAACTCGCCAACCTGATAGCTAGATATTGTCCCTATCTTTTTGATTTTTGATTTTTGATTTTTGATTTTTGATTTTTGATTTTCTACAGTGGTGCCGTATTTCTTTAAATCTTTGATTAATTCTAATTTGTAGTTTTGTTTTAATTTCTTAAATAAATTTTCCGCTTCTTTTAAAGACAAATATTTTTTCTTAAAAGGAAGTTTCTCTTCAATAATTTTTCTCATTTCTTGCTCTATTTTTTCTAAATCTTTTTCTGATAAAGTCTTATTTTTAATTTCAACATCATAATAAAAACCATTTTCTATCGTTGGCCCAACGCCATAAAAAACTTCGCCATAAATTCTTTTTAAGGCTAATGCCATTATATGCGCCATCGAATGACGCAAAGTATCCAAAGAATAACCTTTTTTGTTTTTGGCCATCTCTTTATACCTTTTATTTAACTACAAAACTAATTTAAAGTCAAAAAATTGACAATTTTACGCCTCTAATGGTTTAATTTCTTCAATTTTTTCTCCAATTAGTTGAAAATCGCCATTTCTTTTGTCCAGTTTTCCTTCTATCAAAACCACTTTATCTTCTGCCAAAAGAAACTGATTTTCTTTTAATGCTCGGGGAAAAAGCACAATCTCCATTTTTCGACTGTTATCTGATAATTTCAAAAACACCATATTTTGGCCGGTTTTTGTTCTGATTTTTTGAATCTGGGAAATAAAGCCACCTACTTTAATTTTTTTTCCTATCATTGAAAAATCAATCTTTGAAGGGGGAAAACTATATTTAGCTAAAACTTTTTGATAGCCTTCCAGCGGATGCATTGTTAAATAAAGTCCCAAATACTCTCTTTCCCAGTTTATCCTTTTTATTCTGTCTACTTCTGGCTCTCCTTTTTCTTTTTTAAGTTTTTCCAAAATATCAATCTTTGTCTCACCAAATAAATCTAATTGTGGGCGGTTTAAATGATTAAAATTATGATTTGCCCAGTTTAAAATTTCATCTAAATTTTCCACCATTAATTCGCGTGAGCCAAAACAGTCTAAAGCCCCTGCTTTCATTAAACTTTCTAAAGTTTTTCGATTTAAAAGTTGTCTGTCTATTCTCTTTAAAAAGTCGGCTAGATTTTGATACAAACCATTTTTTTGTCTTTCTTCTTGAATTGCTTGGGCTACCCCAACTCCCACATTTTTTATGGCTGCTAAACTGAAGTAGATTTCTTTTGTTTCTTTATCAATTCCAAATTCAACGAATGAACTATTGACTGAAGGAGGTGAAACTTTAATGTTTAATCTTTCACATTCGCCGATTTCAATTGCTATTCTATCCAAATCTCCAAAGTCAGAAGTAAGTAATGCTGCCATAAAGGCATTGGGATAATAGGTTTTTAACCAAGCTGTCTGGTAAGTGATTCTTGCGTAAGAAGCACTATGACCTTTATTAAAACCGTATCTGGCAAAAGGTTCTACCCAATTCCAAATCTGGAAAGCAATCTTTTCTGAAATTCCATTTTTTTTCATTCCTTCTATCATCTTTTCTTTCTGAGCCTCTAAAAGTTTTTTAATTTTTTTGCCAACTGCCTTTCTTAAAACATCTGCTTCAGCCATCGAAAAACCAGCTAAATCATGAGCAATTTTCATCAGCTGTTCCTGATATACGCAAATCCCATAAGTTTTTTCTAAAATTGGTTTTAATTTTGGATGAAGATAAGTGATTGGCTCTTTCTTTTGTTTTCTTCTGATAAACTGAGGAATCAATTCCATTGGTCCTGGCCGATACAAAGCCAACATTGCGGTTAAATCTTCAATGTTTGTCGGTTTTAATTCCTGAAGATATCTCTGCATTCCACCCGACTCTACCTGAAACACCCCAATTGTTTTCCCGCTGGAAAGAAGACTATAAACTTGTTTATCGTCAAAACCAATTTCATCTAAATTAATTTCTTTTTCATAAACTTTTTTAATAATTCTCAAACTGTTTTTAATGACAGTTAAATTTTTTAATCCCAAAATATCCATTTTTATTAAACCAATCTTTTCCAAATCATACATATTATATTGAGTAATTATTTCCTCCTCGTTTCTTGAAGAATGTTGTAAAGGAACGTAATTGGTTAATTTTTCCGGAGTAATCACCACCCCGGCAGCGTGAGTGGAAGCATGTCTTGCTACGCCCTCTAATTTCTGGGAAATATCCAAAACTTCTTTTGCCTGAAAATCGGTTTCAGATAATTCTTTTAATTCTGGAATATTCTTTAGGGCATCTTTAATTGACATATTAAAAGGAATAAGTTTTGCTATTTTGTCTCCTAAAGAATAAGGATAACCTAAAGCCCGATTAACATCTCTCACTGCCAATCTGGCTTTCATAAAGCCAAAAGTGATAATTTGAGCCACGTGGTCTTTACCATATTTTTTTATAAGATAATCAATTAAGATTTGCCTTTTATCGTCAGCAACATCAACATCAATATCAGGCGGCTGAATTCTTTCTGGATTTAAAAATCTTTCGAAATAAAGTTCGAATTTTAAGGGGTCAACCCTGGTAATCTTTAAAACGTAAGCAACTAACGAGCCAGCAGCAGAACCGCGAGTATTGGTTAAAATGCCGTTTTCTTCGGCAAACTTAATAAAATCATAAATAATCAAAAAATAATCAGCGAAATCGGTTTGTTTTATTACTTCCAGTTCATAATCTAATCTCTTTTTTGCTTCCTCGTTATCTTTGTAGATTTTATTAAAGCCTTCGTAAACTAATTTTTTTAAATATTCAAAGTGGTCTTCGTTATTTGGGACTTCAAATTTCGGAAAAGTAATTTTTCCTAATTCAAGTTCTAAATTACAACTGTCAACGATTTTTTTTATATTTTCAAAAATTTGAGGATAGGAATTGAAATTTTTCTCTACTTCCTCTTTTGTTTTTAAATGAAGGTCGGTTCTTTTCATTGTAAATCTTTCTTCATTTTCAATCCCAGTTCCAGTTTGAACTGCCAAAAGCACTTCGTGAGTTCTTTTATCCTCTTGATTTAAATAATGGCTATCGCAAGTAACAACAGCAGGCGCCTGAGCTTCATCAGCCAGTTTTATTAATAAGTCGTTTACTTTTTTTTGTTCTTCTAATTCTGGATGGTCCTGTAATTCCAAATAAAAATTTTCTTTTCCAAAAATATTTTGGTATTCTTGTAATAGTTCTTTTGCTTTACTAAAATTGTTATTTAAAAGCGCTTGAGGAATTTCTCCCCGTAAACATCCTGATAAAGCAATCAGCCCTTGTGAGTATTTTTTTAAGACTTCTCTATCTACCCGCGGTTTATAATAAAAACCCTCTAACTCTCCGATGGTAACCAACTGCAATAAATTTTTATAACCTTCTAAATTTTTTACTAAAACCGGAAGATGATAAAATTTAGTATCAACTTTTGGCACTTTGTCATATAAAGTCCGGGGTGCTAAATAAAGTTCGCAACCGATAATTGGTTTTATTCCCAATTCTTTTGCCTTGGTATAAAACTCTAAAGCGCCGTAGAGAACCCCGTGGTCAGTCAAAGATAGACTATCAAAACCCATCTCCTTCGCTTTCTGTAATATCTCCTCGACTTTTGGCAAGCCGTCTAAAAGAGAGTAATGACTATGAAGATGAAGGTGAGTAAAATACATAATAGAAATGCAAAATTCAAAATGCAAAAGTCAAAATTATTTCCATTTTACCATAGGGTCAAGAAAAAGCAAAAAATTAAAATCAAATTAAGATAATTTGTCAAGAAAATTAATTTTATGGATTTAAAGACTGAAAAATTTTATCAAAAAAATGGGTATAAATATATTTTTGGAGTAGACGAAGC
>DAOSBJ010000019.1:0-6034 GCA_035360795.1 Minisyncoccota bacterium | reverse complement strand
ATGAAGGCGGCTATAGGAACTGCACAAAGATAAATAGCAAAGGCGGCACTAGTGATTCACGAACTTGTGGAAACAGCACCTGGCACAGCGATAATACCGGCCACTTGGCACGCTATTCATACGAATGTCAGCCGCTGGTAGGATGCACAAAAACCCCAAAATATCAATGATTTTTTATTATGAATATTTCTATAGCCCAAGGGTTACCCTTTGGACATTTTTATTTTTCATAACACTCTCAAAAATTTCAATTTCTCCATTTTTTCTCTTTCCCTATCTTTTTTAATTTTATTAGATTATCGACCAACGAAGTCACCCCCACCCCTTTAGCCAAATTAACGACCTCGCACGTCATAAAAATTAAAATGAACGACTTGCGAAGTCGCACACCCGATTTACTTGTCTTTTTCTTTGTCAGCCAATTTTGTCTCTATCTTTCGAATCTTTCTTTTTATCTTTGCGATATTTTTGGTCATCTCTTTTAAACTTTTATAAATTCCTAAAATATAGTATTTGTCTATATTTTCTGGAATTTTGTGAGTTAAAGGTTGATTAAAAATTTGGTTAATTTTACCCTTCTTTTTCTCTAATTTTCTAAAAATAAGGGTCTTTTTTGAATGATATTTTTGGTAAATATCTATTAAAGATTTTAAGCCTAAAGATTTTAGTTGCTCATTATTTAAAATTAGATTACCTAATTTATTTTTTGAGTCTTTATTTCGGCAAAGATATCTTCTTAATCTTTGTCTTATAAAAGCATCTAAATCAATAAAAGTCTGTTTACACTGACTGAACTTGTAGTAGTGAGCAAAACCCATAAGCTGATTATTTAATTGCTTGATAATAGCTTCAATTGGTTTTTTCTTAGTTAAATGGGTAATTTTGATAATTTTATTTTTAAATTCTTCTAAGCGGCTTTTCTCAATGGTAAAAACTCCTGCTTTATAGCAAAATCCTAAAAAATTTAACTCATCTTGATGAAATCTCCCAGATTTTAGTTTTTCAATGTTTATTTTTAAATCTAGGTGATTTAAAGTAGGTTCAATAATTTCCTTTAAAATTTTTAAAGGTTCTTTTTTATTTTTACAAAAAATTAAATAGTCATCTTGGACTCTTAAAAATGGTTTATTTTTTAAGATAAGTTTTTCATCTAAAGGCAAAAGATATACTCCAGCTAAAACCCAACTTAAATAATTTCCTAAAACCAGTCCTTTATTTTGAATGTTATTTTCTTTTAAAAAAGGAATTATTTCTTGTTTTAAGATTTTTTTGCCATTTCGTGAATCCAGTTTTTTGATTAAGAGTTCAATCAAAATTGAATGGTTGATTGAAGGATAAAATTTTTCAATATCAAATCTTAAAAAATAATGATATTTTTTAGAGGTTTTTTGAATAAATTTTAAAAGTTTATCTTGGCGATGAAAAATTAAATAATGATAAGGAGAATTTTTTAAAAGATATTTTTTGATTTTCTTTAAAAGAAAGCGGGCGGAATAAGAAGTTTTTAAGGTGTTTTTATTTTGAAGATAAGGGAGGTTTTGAATGTTTGCCATAGTTTTTGAATTTATTATTTTTAAAAAAATTATTTTAAAAATTGTTTGACCTTTTTTTTCTTTTTTGTTATACTACTTTATAAATAAAATTGAATAAAGTAATTATTCAAATGCCAACATTAACGCAGTTGATTAGAAAAGGAAGAAAACCGATTGTAAAGAAGAGCAAAACTGTTGCTCTTTCTTTTGGTTTTAATGTGAAAAAAAATAAACCAAAAGATTTTCCTTCTCCTTTTAAGAAAGGAGTTTGTGTCAGGGTATTTACGACGACGCCAAAAAAACCAAACTCGGCTTTAAGAAAAGTGGCGAGAGTGAGATTATCTAATGGCCAAGAAGTTACCGCTTACATTCCCGGAGAAGGGCATAATTTGCAAGAGCACTCCATTGTTTTAGTGAGGGGCGGAAGAGTAAAGGATTTACCAGGAGTAAGGTATCATATTGTCAGAGGAAAATATGATGCGGCCGGAGTAGAAAATAGAAAACAGCAGAGGAGCAAATATGGAGTGAAAAAACCAAAAGAGTAGGAATAAAATTTTTAATTTCCAATTTTTAATTTTTTAAATAATTTCTGAATGTTTAAAAATTAAAAAATTAAAAATTTAATTTAATTTATGCGGAGAAAACATCGACAAGAAAAAGAATACGAACCGGATTTAGTTTATAAAGACCCTTTAGTGACAAGGTTTATTAATTATTTAATGGTGGATGGAAAAAAGACAACAGCGCAAAAAATAATGTATAGTGCTTTAGAAATTATTAAAGAAAACACGAAAAAAGACCCTCTTAATGTTTTTAAAATGGCGATTGAAAATGCTTCGCCTGAACTGGAATTGGTCACCAGAAGAATTGGAGGCGCTAATTATCAGATTCCTCGGCCAGTAGCAGAATACCGAAAAACTACTTTGGCTTCTAAATGGATTATTCAATTCAGTCGAGCGAAAAAAGGAAAGCCAATGGCGCAAAAATTAGCTGAGGAATTGATTGCCGCTTATCAAAATGAAGGTTTGGCAGTCAAAAAGAAAGCCGACACTGAAAGAATGGCTGAAGCTAATAAAGCCTTTGCTTCTTTAGCGAGAAGGCGATAGTAAAATCAAATCATGGAAAAATATCCTATCGAAAAAATTAGGAATATTGGTTTTATTGCTCATATTGACGCTGGGAAAACGACAACGACCGAGCGAGTTTTATATTATACCGGGATTACTCATAAAATTGGCGAAATTGATGAAGGAACCACAACGATGGATTGGATGCCGCAGGAAAGAGAAAGAGGAATCACAATTACTTCTGCGGCCACCACTTGTTTTTGGGTGCCAACTTATAGAAATAATGACAGTAATTTTAAAACAAGAATTAATATTATTGATACTCCGGGCCATATTGATTTTACGGCTGAAGTTCAACGTTCTTTGAGAGTTTTGGATGGCGCGGTAGTAATTTTTGATGGAGTTCAGGGAGTAGAGCCGCAATCAGAAACAGTTTGGCATCAAGCAGACAAATATAAAGTTCCAAGAATGTGCTTTATTAATAAAATGGACAGAATTGGCGCTAATTTTGAATTTAGTTTGAAAACAATCAAAGAAAGATTGACTCCTGATGCTCAACCAATTAATATTCCGATTGGCGCTGAAGATAAATTTGAAGGAGTGATTGATTTAATCCAAATGAAAGCAGTTTATTTTGAAGGCGATAACGGAGAAAAAGTTGTCTTAAAAGAAATTCCCGAAAACTTAAAAGAAATATCTTTAAATTGGCGAAAACAGTTAATAGAAAAAGTTTCAGCAGAGGATGAAGACTTAATGCATAAATTTTTTGAAGGTCAAGAACCGACAGAAGAAGAAATAAGAAAAGTTTTAAGAAAAGCGACGATCGAAGGGAAAATTGTCCCGGTTTTAACTGGCGCTTCTTTTAGAAACAAAGGAGTTCAACCAGTAATTGATGCGATTGTTGAATATCTTCCTTCGCCATTGGATTTACCATCAATTGAAGGAACTGACCCAAAAACTGGCGAAAAAATTACGAGAAAGCCTTCAGTTTCCGAGCCATTTGCCGCCTTAGTTTTTAAAGTAGCGGCTGACCCTTATGTTGGAGTTCTAACTTATTTTAGAGTTTATTCTGGTCAATTTAAAAAAGGAAATTATGTTTTAAACGCCACAAAAAATTCTCAAGAAAGGATTGGTCGGCTTTTACGAATGCATGCCAATCATCGTGAAGAAATTGAAGAGATTGAGGCTGGAGATATTGCTGCGACTGTTGGTTTAAAAGAGACAGTCACTGGGGATACTTTATGCGACCCTAATAATCCAATTATTTTGGAAAAAATTAGTTTTCCTGAACCAGTGATTTCAATGAAAGTTGAGCCAGAAACAAAAGCAGACCAGGAAAAAATGAGTTTAGTTTTAAAGAAACTTTCTGAAGAGGACCCGACTTTTCAAGTAAAAACTGACCAGGAAACATTAGAGACAATTATTTCTGGAATGGGCGAACTCCACCTTGAGGTTTTGGTTGATAGAATGAAAAGAGAATTCAGTGTCAATGTGAAAACTGGCAAGCCTCAAGTTGCTTACAAAGAAACAGTTAGAAATGAAGTTACAAGCGAGGGCAAATATATTCGTCAATCAGGAGGCCGTGGCCAATATGGTCATGTTTGGTTAAAAATAGAACCGCTTGAAAGAGGAAAAGGTTTTGAATTTGTTAATCGGATTAAAGGTGGAATTATTCCTCAAGAATTCATTCCGGCAGTAGAAAAAGGAGTAAAAGAGGCAATGGAAAAGGGAATTGTTGCCGGTTATCCAATGACTGATGTCAGAGTGACTTTATATGATGGTTCATTTCATGAAGTTGATTCTTCTGATTTCGCTTTTAAGATTGCCGGTTCAATGGCTTTTCAGGATGGGGCAAAAAGAGCAAACCCAGTGCTTTTGGAGCCGATTATGAAAATTGAGGTGGTGATTCCAGAACAATTTTTAGGTGATGTGATTGGCGATTTATCAGCCAAAAGAGGAAGAATAAATGAAATGTATGAAAGGGGAATGATGAAAGTAGTTGATGCGATGGTCCCTTTGGGAGAAATGTTTGGCTATGCCACCAAATTGCGCTCAATGACAGAAGGAAGGGGAACCTTTACAATGGAATTTGATCATTATGAAGAAGTGCCTCCAAATGTGAGTCATGAGATAATTGAAGGTAAAAAATAGTTTTAAAATTTGACTTTTTAAAATAAATACTTTAAGATAATATAAATTAAGGTCGTCAAAAAGGTTTAAAAATTAAAAATTAATAAAAAATATGGCAGAAAAAGAAAAATTTGTGAGAACTAAGCCCCATATGAATATTGGGACCATTGGTCACATTGACCACGGCAAAACTACCTTAACCGCTGCTATTTCCCATGTTCTTTATTTAAAGGGGTTAGCAAAAAAAAGTTTAAATGTTAATGAAATTGATAATGCGCCAGAAGAAAAAACTCGAGGTATTACTATCAATGTTCATCATTCAGAGTACGAAACAGATAAAAGGCATTATGCTCATATTGATTGTCCAGGACATATTGATTATATAAAAAATATGATTACTGGTTCAGCGCAGATGGATGGAGCAATTTTGGTTGTTTCTGCGGCTGATGGGCCAATGCCTCAAACTTACGAACATATTCTTTTGGCGAAACAGGTCGGCGTGCCGGCAATGGTTGTCTTCTTAAACAAAGTTGATATGGTAGACGATAAAGAAATGATTGATTTGGTAGAAACAGAAGTAAGAGAACTTTTAACAAAACACGGCTTTCCGGGAAAAGAAATTCCAGTAATTCGCGGTTCGGCTTTGAAAGCTTTAGAAGCAACTTCTCTTGAAGACGAGGCGGTAAAACCAATTCTAGAATTATTAGACGCCATTGACACTTATTTTCCGGATCCAGTGAGAGATGTTGATAAGCCGTTTCTAATGCCAATTGAAGATATCTTTTCAATTGAAGGTCGAGGAACAGTAGTGACTGGTAGAGTTGAAAGAGGAAAAATAAAACTCAATGAAGAAGTAGAAATTATAGGTTATCGACCAACAGTAAAAACAGTTGTTACCGGAATTGAAATGTTTAATAAGAGCATGGATGAATCAACGGCTGGAGATAATGTTGGGCTGTTATTGAGAGGGATTAAAAAAGAAGATGTAAGAAGGGGACAAATAGTTGCCAAACCTGGTTCCATTACTCCTCATACTGAATTTGAAGCAGAAGTTTACATTTTAACAAAAGAGGAAGGCGGAAGACATACTCCTTTCTTTACCGGCTATAAACCCCAATTTTATATTCGAACTGCTGATGTGACCGGCGAGGTTACTTTAGCAGAAGGCGTGGAAATGGTAATGCCGGGTGATAATGTTAAATTTACGGTGAAATTAATAGTGCCGGTTGCCTTAGACGAAGGTTCAAGATTTGCTATCCGAGAAGGAGGAAGAACTGTTGGCGCCGGAGTAGTGACAAAAATTCT
>DAOSBJ010000018.1:0-7599 GCA_035360795.1 Minisyncoccota bacterium | reverse complement strand
CTACTGATAGGGTTGGGGTCTTTGTGGTGGCATAATTTGGACTGGTTGTATATTTACCATTCTTATCAAAACAGCACCTTCCGAATTTTCAAAAATCTTCGCCGCGCCGGTTCCATCCAAAGTAGCCATTACTGATAAATGGAGCTGGTGAACAGCATCTTGAAGTTTCGCGTCTTGTTCTTCCAATATCCCAATTTTCACTCCTAATTTTTGCAGTTGTTCAGCATCTATCCTTCTTGGTGAGAAAGAGTATTTTTCTCGTCAGTTAGATAATTGGCAATCTTTTTAACTTTTTTCTTCGCGTCTTTTTCGCCCTCAAGCATATAATCCGTAAGCCAGTTGGTCACGAGTCTATGAGATAGGCCGATAAAATTATCACATTCAACTAACAAAGAAGGCGCAAATTCTTGTAGTATTGGTATCCAAACTGGCAACTGCGAAGGGGTCTTTTTTCAATTCTTTTGCTGCTCTCTCAAATTGTTCAATAATAGAACCCGCAGGAGAAAAACGGCCACGAACTCTAACTTGCGGGTCAATTGGTCCCAATTCTGCAGAACTATCCATAAAAATACTATCGCCGGACAAAACTAACATCGTCGCCGCGCTTTTTGCCGCACCAGTAACAATAAAGCGAATCTTATCAAATTTTTTCCGGAGCATTTTTACAACGGATTCCGTTGCTTCGGCAGAACCGCCCGGGCTATGCAAAAAAGCATCTACTTCTTTAGATTTTATGTTGCGGATTATTTCGTAAAATCCGTCTTTGTCTGAAAGGTCAATAGTAAGAAATAGGACGGCTATTTGCGCTTTGATCGAATTATGAAATGCGGTTGCATAAATAAGAAGGGGGCGTTTTGTAACTTAGCTCACTAATTTATATTTTCCTCTTCTCACACCGTCAAAATCGCCGGCTGGTTTATCCGACGCTCTGCCTTCGGATATTTCTTTTTGAATGTCTTGCCAACTTGTCATTTGATTTAGTTTGTTTTGAATTTAACTTTCTGCGGCGAGGTAGAGGTGTCAGTATAATATCCATACCCGCTTTCAAGCGCTTTTTGGTATTGGTCGTAGGAAATATCAAACACCCGCAACGCCTCTTTAATTGCAGGGGTTCTTCTTCAGAAAATCCTTTACCTGACTGCCTATTTTTTGGGCTTGTTTTTGTCTTTTTATAGTGATTTTATTATACCCCTATTTTATAGTTTCTTCAACCTTTTTTGTCGCCCCATCTAAAAGGCACTTTGCCTCTTTTTGTAAGGCGAAAGATTGTTTTACCAATTCGGCTATTTCTTCTTGCTTTGATTTTGGAATAACAGGCATCAATAAATCGCCAAAAACACTTTTAGGCACTGCCGCCATAATTGCGCCTGCAGTTTTCTGTTCAAGTTGTTTTTTCAAAATTTCAGACCGAAAAAGCAAAAAGAGAAATTCATTTAGATAATTTTCAGAACTCACTACAAAAAATCCTGTACTCGCCACTCCCTCATCTAGTTCTTCTGGAACTATACCAATATTATCTAACGAACCTGCAAGAGAAGCGATTAAAACATTACCAGCCTTTATTGCCATTCTGGCTCTGCTCGGTGCCTCATAGCCGTATAATTTACTAAAACTATCAATTTCGCCAGTTGACGGATTGATATCTGCAAGTTCAACATATTTTATTTTTTCCGTTGGATTTAATTTTGGATTTACTTTTTTCGTAGAGATTTTTATTATTTTTTCCAGCTTTTCTACTTTGAAGTCCGATTTATTCAAAATTTCAATAATCTCTTTATATTTTGGTTGATAATATTCAGCATCAAAACGCATTACAGAAAAAACTTCGCCAGCCCCCACCTCAAATGATTTCCTAAATTTAAAATCTAATTTTTTATGCCCCAATAGTTCATAAAGCTTTTGTTCTGCTTCTTCATATTTTTCGTCTGCTAATTTTTTCTTTTGGTGTGCTTGTTTAACCAACTTTTCAACTTCTATTTGTATTTTCCCCGAAACCTGCGGAACAGGAATTAAAGCCACATCTTTAGAATATAAATGCGTTTGTCCAGTTGAACCGCGAGCAAACCTTTCTAACTGATAACGCACGTCCGGTGAGCGTAAATAAGCAAGCAAAAAATATGGATTTATATTTTCTGCCCTAACAAGCATTACTTCTGCCGTAACAACACATTTAATTCCATTTTCAAAAATTCCTACTCGTCCTATTGTTCCCTCGCCGGTAGCAGTTATCAAAATATCGCCGGTTTTCGGCTGGACAAATTCCTCATAATAGCTCTGGGGGATAAAATCTGTATCTTTAAGTTGTAAAAAGTAATTACTAACATTTTTTAGTTTAATAACAGGTATTCCGGCATTAAAATATAATTCTCTTGGAGGTGTCTTTGCTCTAGGAAATTTACAAAGATCGCCAAGATTTTTATATTGCCGATGCAACTTTTTAATAGCGCCAAGACGACTAACATAAAAGTTGGCATCTATTCTGTCTATTAAAGATTTGAATTTTGTCTCGGCTAAATGCATAGTTAGAAACCTAAATCGTGGTTTTGTTTAAATTCTTCAAACTTTTCAATTATTTCGGGAATATCGGTATCTAAAATTCTCTCTCTATTTTTATCTACAAGATATTCCCCTTTTTCATCTCGTTTGTAAATCGGCGGAGCTGTTTTTGTCGTTAAGTCATAGCCGATTTTTTCAACAATCGCCATAAATATTGGATAATCTTTTTTGTTAAGCTTTTCGGCATCTCCTTTGCTTAATTTTTGCAGAAATAAAACGCTTGGTTGAGGATTTGCGCCAGCAGACATAAAAGTACCTACCGGTAAAGAAACAACAGCTAAAATACGCGAATTTTGTTTGATAAAGTCTCTAACATACTCAAGCGACGAATTATTTAGAGTTCCGTTTGGCAAAACAATCGCCATTCTGCCGCCCTCGCCTAAAAGCTGCAAACTTCTTTCTATAAAAAGAATCTCTGGGATTTGGCCGTCTAAAACCTTGTTAGTTTTTGTCCATCGGCCATCATCTTCCTTTTTCCATTTATAACCAAGTTGAAATTCCGCAAGAAGTTTTTTATCAGTAACTTTACCCTTTGAACCGAAAGGTGGATTTGTCATTAGGACCTTAAATTGTCCTTCGTGGGGGTGTAATGTTCTTGGAACAGTCGCTTTTTCCGCAAGGCGAACCAACTCGTTTATAGGCAGAAGTGAATTTGCGCAAAAAATACCAGTGTGGCCGTCATCGTGTAAAACCATATGCATTTTAGCAACCTTGGCTAAATCGGGGTTTATATCAATGCCGGAAAGATAAGCGTGGGCGTATTCTTTCAGAAAATCTGTTGCTTTAGTTTTTAATTCCGGTCTTTCTTTTATGAATTTCTCTTTAATGTAATTCATTCCCGCTACTAAAAATCCACCAGAGCCGCAAGCAGGATCAATAAACTTCTCGTTGTCCTTCGGGTCCAGCATATTTACGCATAAATCAACAATCGGGTGCGGAGTAAAAAATTCCCCTCGTTCTCCTCTCTGGTGGGCGTAAACGAATGTTTGGAAAGCCGTTCCTTTGACATCTGCGGCGGTGTTAATAAGGCTGTATTTCTGCAACTGGCTAACAACGAAAGCAATTGTTAGCGGTTTTAGATTTAATCTTTCGTTGGGGTCAAAGACATCTGGGTATTGGCTTTTTACTCTATCAAAAAGATTTAGGATTCTTTCAATAAATCCATTTTGTTTACCTTCTTCCAATTCGTCTAATTCCTTATCGGTAATTCTAAATTCGCATTTTTGTGGTAATGCTTTTTCATCAGCCATTTTGATAAAAATCAATTTCAGCATTTCATTAAATACTTTTTCTTTTAGCAACCCTTCATTGGCGTAAATATGATTGTGGATTGTTTCAAAAATGGTTTTTAATTCCGTGGCCGGCTTCAGGTCTTTCTTTTGATAAAGTCCTACATCTTCAAGGGTTTCGCCTTTTTTCGGAATATCCGGTATCTCTCTAAAGAACGGGGCGTTTTTAAGGTGTTGCAAATAAACAATATCCTTTCCATTAAACCAAATACCAAATTCGGCGTTGGTTGGAGAAAGGTAGGATTTCAACTGGTCAATACCATCTTTTCTCCCTTTGCATTTTGTTTCTACGATAATGTAGAGATTATCAATAACTTTTTTTTCGTCCCTAAAAACCGCAATATCTGTTGGGCCAATTCTTTTACTCCCTTTTTGGACAGGGAATTCAATCTCAATCTGGCTCTTGGAATAGCCATATTCCTCAACCAATCTTTTTTCTAAAATTTGTCTCGGCCCTTCTTCGGGTTTATTTTTTAACCATCGCCCAGTAATAAAATCGCGAACATAACCTTTCTTTTCCTCGGGTTCAATTTTAACTTTTTCTTTTATCGGATTGTAATTTGTATTTGTCATAATAAATTTTTTTCCTTAAAACTCATAAATCCTGTTTTGGTAATAATAATATGGTCAACTACCTCAATTCCTAAAATTTTACCGGACTCTAATAATCGCTTTGTTATTTCTAAATCGTCTTCTGATGGTTCAGGATCTCCAGATGGGTGATTATGGGCTAAAATAATTTGAGCGGCTAAATGTCTAACCGCCGGTTCAAAAACTTCTCTGGGGTGGACTAAATTAGCGTTAAGAGAACCGACAGAGATAATTTCTCTTTTGATTTCTTGATTTCGGCTATCAAGATAAAAAATAATAAAATGTTCTTTTTTATGGTCTCGCAAATCTTTTAACTCTTCCCATATTTCTTTTGGCTTTAAATAAATTTCCGCTTTCTTATCTTTGAGCAGCCTTTTCCCAAGTTCAAAACAAGCGATAATTTCACAGGCCTTGGCTGGCCCCAAACCGGAATAATCTTTTAGGTCATTGAAAGTCAAGTTCGGCAATTCGTCTTTGCTGAATTTTTTCAAAATTTTGTTTGCCAATTCAACGGCATTCTCGCCTTTTTTGCCAGAGCGTAAAAGAATAGCTAAGAGTTCAGAGTTAGAAAGTTTTTCTGGGCCATACTGCATTAACTTCTCTCTTGGCCTTTCTACTTTTGGTAAGTCCTTAATTTTCTTTCTGGTTTTAATCTCCATAGTTTTACTTCAATAAATCATCAACAGAAACATTAAGGGCTTTGGCTAATTTTTGAAGTGTGTCAATTGAGGGGTTGGTGATACCGCCCGACTCTAACTTTATCACCGTGTTATAGGAAATATCAGCCAATTTAGAAAACCGGTCTTGCGACAGGCCCTTTTGTTTCCTTAGCTTCTTTATATTTTTACCTATTCGCGAAATCTCTCTTGAGATTATAGTATCAAAATACATAGTATGTATATAATGTAATCACGATATATTATTATAGTACAAAATTATTTTGATAATGTAAAGAGATTTATAGGGAGTTTAATTTCAAATGCCCGCGCACGAGAGGGTTAGGGCAAGGGCATTTACCTTTTTTCTTTTCTAAAAATCATCGGCTCGCCCGCGAAGCGGGCAATGCGGGCGGGCAAAAAGAAAAGGGGGTCTGGGGCAAATGAATTTTTGCCCGCCCGCCTCGTCTGGGGGTGGGAAAGCATTTCCGCAATTCCTGCCAAAGCAGGAAGGCAAAACAGAAAAATTTTCTTTACAATTTTTTATTCGCGCCCACCCGATATTTTTTTCAATTAAGGAAACGAAAATATTTCTGTTTTGTCCGCCGTCAGGCGGGCGGAAACGCTGGGCGGGAATCAATCCGCAAAATCCCCTGGGTTTTGCTCAAAATGGGTTCGGATTTCGTCCAACAAACACCACCAAATTGAATTAGCCGCTTTGCTCGGGGCTTCGCCCCTCGCTTCGGCGGGCAGTTTTGCGAGCAAATCAAAGAGCTTTTTGAAATCAATTAAAAGTTTTTGCTGGCTGATTCGGCGGTTCGCAAACTTGAAAAGTTTGCCTGTTTTGAGAAACAGAAGCCGATTTTTTTCTTTCGCCTTCGGCGAAAGGCAAAGCGAGCTTTTTTCAAATTGTCGGTGTGCGTTTCCTTTTTCAATTATAATTAAGGAGTAAATAATATGATTAAATATTTCATCTATTATCGTAAATCAACAGAGGAAGAAGAAAGGCAAATTTTATCCATTGAAGCCCAGCTCGCGGAATTGCGGGCGTTTGCCAAACAAAACGGACTTTTTATCGTCCGCGAATATATCGAGAGCAAAACTGCCAAAGAGCCGGGCCGAGAAATATTTAATCAAATGCTTTTGGAAATTGAAAAAGGAAACGCCGAAGGAATTTTAGCGTGGAATCCAGACAGATTGGCGAGAAATTCAATAGAGGGCGGACAAATTGTTTATCTCGTGGACACTGGAAAAATTACCTCGCTAAATTTCCCCACATTTTGGTTTGAAGCGACACCGCAAGGAAAATTTATGTTGTCTGTTGCCTGTGGGCAGGCCAAGTATTACACCGACAATTTAAGAGAAAACATTTTGCGAGGAATTAGGCAGAAGATTAGGCGAGGCGAACTTTCGGCAAAAGCGCCGCTCGGATATTTCAACGAACCCCGTTTGCGGACTATTGAACCCGACAGAACAACTTTTAACAAAGTGAAAGAAATTTTGCGGGCTTTTGCCACCCGAAATTACACACTTACCGCCATTCATAGCAAAATGTTTTCTCTTGGCTTGGTTGGCCCAAAAAGCGGAAAGAAAATGTCCTTATCGTCTATTGAACATATTTTGAAAAATCCATTTTACTAAGGACATTTTCTTTACCGCGGCGAGCTTCATCAAGGAAGCCATAAGCCAATGATTACAAAGAAACTTTTTGACAAAATACAAGAAGCGTTAAGAGACAACGGCAAACCCCGCAAAAAGCCGAAGGTCAAAAACTTTCCATTTTTGGGTTTTGCCAAGTGCGGCGAGTGCGGCTATGCCATTACCGCCGAAAAACAAGTTAAGAAAAGCGGGCTGGAATTTGTTTATTACTATTGCACTTACAAAAGCAAAACTCAAAAATGTTCTCAACGAGGCTTTTTGCGAGAAGAAAAATTTGCCGAGCAAGTAAAGGAACAATGTCAAAAAGTTTCTTTGCCCGATGTTTGGCGAGATAGATTTTTGGATAAATTGAAAAAATGGGAAAATGAGAACCCCCAAACATCAGATCTTTTCGCTCAAAATCTCAAAAAGAAAATTGATGAACTCAAAACAAAGATAAACCGGCTAACCGACGCTTACCTTGAGGGCACTTTTGAACTGGCGGAATTTCAGCAAAAGAAAAACGCCCTGACGAGCGAAAAGAAAACTTTGGAGGAAAAATTATCGGATTTTGAGCGAAAAGGCAATCATTGGCTTGAACTCACGAGAAACTGGATTATTGAGGCCAATCAAGCCAAAAATCTCGCTTTGCAAGAAGATTTTTCGGAGATGAAAAATTTTATCAAAAAAATCGGCTTGAACCGCCAAATCAGCCAGCAAAAACTTTTAATTGATTTCAAAAAGCCCTTTGATTTGCTCGCAAAACTGCCCGCCGAAGCGAGGGGCGAAGCCCCGAGCGAAGCGGCTAATTCAATTTGGTGGAGCTGACCGGGCTCGAACCGGCGACCCCGTGACTGCCAGTCACGTAC
>DAOSBJ010000017.1:0-7795 GCA_035360795.1 Minisyncoccota bacterium | reverse complement strand
TAAACTATTAAACCTTTAAACCTTTAAACTATTAAACCTTTAAACCTTTAAACTATTAAACTGTTAATTAACCATTTAATAATGTATCTATGTTAGACATCAAATTTATTCTTCAATATCCAGAAGAAGTTAAAAAAGGAATCAAAAATAAAGGCGTTGACCCTTCTTTGGTGGATGAAGTTTTAAATTTGGATTCAAAAAGAAGAGAATTAATTAAAAAAATTGAAGCTCTAAGAGCAAAAAGAAATATTGCTAATGAAAAATTGCTCAAAGTCCCGAATCAAGAAAAAGAAGAGATTTTAAAAGTCTTAAAAGAGGTTAAAATAGTTTTAAGCCAGCAGGAAAAAGAACTGAAAGAAATTGAAGAGAATTTTAAAAAGAAAATGAGTCTCTTGCCAAATCTGCCGCTTCCAAATGTTCCGATTGGCAAAGATGAAACTGGTAATGTTGCCATAAAAGAAGTTGGCAAAAAGCCATTTTTTAATTTTCCTCCTAAAGATTATATTCAAATTTCTGAAAACCTCGATATTATTGATGTTAAAAGAGCAGCCAAAACCTCTGGTTCTCGTTTTGGATTTCTTAAAAAAGAAGGAGCGTTGCTAGAAATAGGTTTAATTCAATTTGCTATTGAATTACTGTCAAAAAAAGGATTTGAAATAATAATTCCTCCTACTCTTATAAAACCAGAGTTAATGTGGGCAATGGGTTATGTTGATAGAGGCAAAGAAGAAATATATTATTTGGAAAAAGACAATCTGTATTTAATTGGCACGGCAGAACAAATTATTGGTCCCATGTATGCTGGAGAGATATTTAATGAAAATGAACTTCCAAAAAGAATTGCCGCTTTTTCTTCCTGTTATCGCCGAGAAGCAGGTTCTTATGGAAAAGACACAAAAGGGATTTTAAGAGTTCATCAATTTGATAAAGTAGAAATGTTTGTTTTTTCAAAACCAGAAGACTCAATTAACCAACATCAATTTCTTCTTTCTCTTGAAGAAGAAATAATGCAAAAATTAGGTATTCCTTACCGTCTTATTAATATTTGTACTGGCGATTTAGGCGACCCGGCCGCTGCCAAATACGACATTGAAGCTTGGCTACCAGGACAAAATGAGGGAAAAGGGGAATATCGAGAAACCCATTCTACTTCCAATTGCACTGATTTTCAAGCAAGAAGATTAAATACCAAATACAAAACAAAAAATGGCTTGGAATTTGTTCATACTTTAAATGGCACTGCCATTGCCATTGGTAGAACAATTATCGCTATTATTGAAAACTATCAAACCAAAGAAGGTTTTGTTAAGATTCCAAAAGTTTTGTGGAAGTATACCAACGGCGTGAAGATTATCAAAAGGTAAAAATAAAGCCTGAACTAGCTATGAAAGTAAAAAAAAGTCAATGGAAGATTAAAAGACGAAGGCAAAAAATTAAAAATTTTTTTCTTGCTTTAGGAATTATTCTTTTGATTTTTTTAAGTTACTGGCTCATTTTTCTTTCTGATTTTTTTCAAATTAAACAGATTAATACTTTAGACGATTCTTCTTTTCTCCTAGAAGATATCAATCAATATTTCAAACAAAGAAACGCGAAATTTGTTCCTGCCTTTATTTATAAAATTTTCCCTGAATATCAAAAAAACTACCGAAATATGCTTTTGTTTTCCGAGAAAGATCTTGCTCTCTTTTTAAAGCATAAATATCCTGAAATTAATGAAATTACTCTAAATTTATCAAGCACTAATCAGACCCTTCAAATAAAAACAACTCTAAGAGAATCTGAATATATTTTTTGCCAGCAAGAAGGCGCTGAATGTTATTTTGTTGATAAAAATGGTGTCATTTTTGAAAGGGCACCTTCAATTTCCGGTTCCTTAATTAAAAAAATAATTAGTCAAAAAGCCGTAAAATTTCAATTTGGCCAAGTTCTTTTTACTAAAGAATTATGGCAGAAAATTGAGAAATTTTTTCTCTTAACAGCGACTGAGCAATCTCCTTTTCAAATAGAATCAATTTATATAGACCCAGATAATCTTTCCTCTTTAAAAATTAAAACGCGTCAAGGTTGGTTTTTATTCTTTAATCTAAACGACAATTTTGAATATCTTTTAAAAGTAATTCAGGAACTCAAGGAATCAAGAGGAAGTAAAGGATTTTCCCAAATAGAATATCTTGATTGCCGCTTCCTCCCAAAAATCTATATTAAATGACATTTTCGTGGTATAATAATTTAGCAATTTAATTCTATGCCTGAAAAAGAAATAAAAATTATTAATGAAAGAGTAGAAGAGAAAAAGGCGCAAATGGAAAAAGTTGGATTGCCAATGCAGCCAGAAGAAGTGTTGGTAAAAGAAACCATTGGTGAGAGAATGGAAGAATCCTTAAAAAATTTACCGGCAACTCCTCCTAGTCCGAGTACTCAGTTTTCAGTCCCTCCTTTAATAAAAACAGATGAAAACGAAAACCAACAAAAACTTCATGAGTTGGTAAATCTTGCTTTCAGTGAAAGCATCCCTAAAGCGGTTAATTTGGCGCGCAAAACCGGTAATTTCCACTTAATAGATTCTCTCCATGACCTGTTAGTTTTCACCTTTATAAAGAAAATAAATAAAGAGAAAACAGTATGATTTCATTTCTGATTATTTTAGTTGGAGTAATTCTCTTAATTTTTTTTCTCTCTTATTTTATTAGCCAATTAATTTTTCGTCGAGAAATAAAAAGTAGCTTAGAATACCGTTTATTTTTAATTAAAGTCCCAAGAGATTTTATTTCTGAAGAACAAAAACAGCAAGCAAAAAACTTTTTATTTTTTGCCAGTTTGTTTGAACAAATACTCGAGGCCTTTAGCAAATATGAACAGGAATTAATTTTCGAATTAGCCATTCCTTTCGATACTAAAGATATTTGTTTTTATTTTGCTTGCCATCGAAAAGACAGCGATTTTGCCATAAAAAATATTAGCGCTCTTCTTCCCTATATTCAGATAGATGAGGTGACGGAAGATTACACGATTTTTTCTCCCAAAGGGAAAACTGCCGGCGGTTATCTTAAACTTAAAAATTATTATGCTTTGCCAATTAAAACTTTTAAAAACTTTGAACAAGACCCATTAGATTCCATTATTACCGCTTTTACTAAAATAGAAAAAGAAGAAGGCGCAGCAATTCAGATCATTTTAAAACCAGCAGCCGAATCCTGCAAAAAACAACTTGCGGATATCCGTAAATCTCTTTTAGAAGGAAAAGATTTAAAAGAAGCAGTTGCTTTGCCAAAAGATGTAATTTTAAAATCCTTAAAAGAGGCAACCAAGGTAAAAAATAAAGAGCAGGATAAAAATAAAGATATTGCTCCAAAAAAAATAGACGAAAATCTTCTCAAGATAATTGAGGAAAAAAGTCAATATCCACTTTTTTATGCTAATCTTAGGCTGATTACCGCTGCTAAAACCCAAGACCGAGCAAATGATTTATTAGCCCATTTAGAAGGGGCTTTTATGCCTTTAAATAATCCAGTAGGAAACAGTTTTAAACTCATTAAAATCAAATCAAAAAGAATTTTCAAAAAATTTGTCTATCTATTCGCTTTCCGTCTTTTTGAACCAAAAACCAGCGTCATTTTAAATTCTTTGGAAATTGCGACAATTTATCATTTTCCTCATCCTTTTGTTGACAACTCCCAAATTAAATGGCTAAAAGCCAGAAGCGCGCCTGCGCCTCTAAATCTTCCTCAAACCGGAGCCTTATTGGGAATTAATTATTATAGCGGCGAGGAAAAAGAAGTCAGAATTTTAGACGAAGACCGAAGGCGCCATATCTATATTGTTGGACAAACTGGCACAGGTAAAAGCACCTTGTTAAAAAATATGCTAATTGAAGATATCAATGCCAAAAAGGGAGTTTGTTTTATTGACCCTCATGGCGATACCGCAGAAGAAATGCTTGGTTTTATTCCGGAAAATCGGTTTCAGGAAGTAATCTATTTTAATCCTGGTGATTATAAACGTTCTTTTGGTTTAAATATGCTTGATTGGGATAGACGTTTTCCTTTTCAAAAGTCATCTATTTCAAACGAAATGATAGAAATTTTCGATAAACTTTACGATTTAAAAACAACTGGCGGACCAATTTTTGAGCAATATTTTAGAAATGCTCTTCTGCTACTTTTAGATGACCCCAATGAAACTCATACTTTAATAGATTTACCAAGAGTTTTAACTAATCCTGACTATCGAAAAAAACTTTTAGAAACTACTCCTAATCCTTTAACCAAAGAATTTTGGATAAAAGAAGCAGAAAAAGCCGGCGGAGATTTAGCCTTGGCAAATGTTGCTCCCTATATCAACTCAAAACTAAACCCGTTCCTTGCCAATGATTTAGTTAGACCGATTATTGGTCAGATTCATTCTTCAGTTGATTTTAGAAAAATAATGGACGAAGGAAAAATTTTTATTGTTAATCTTTCAAAAGGACTATTAGGCGATATTAACAGTTATCTTTTGGGAATGATAGTTGTTGGGAAACTTTTAATGGCTTCTTTTTCAAGAGTAGATATTCCCGAGGAACAGCGAAAAGACTTTTATCTTTATATTGACGAGTTTCAAAACATTACCACTGACACTGTTGCCACTATTTTTTCTGAAGCCCGTAAATACCGGTTGGATTTAACAGTTGCCAACCAATATCTTGCTCAATTAAAAGAGCCTATTTTAAAAGCGGTTTTTGGCAATGTTGGAACTTTAATTTCTTTTAGAGTGGGAAAAGATGATGCCGATATTCTATCAAAATATTTTGACCCAGTTTTTAATGCCTATGATTTAATGAATTTAGACAACTTCAATGCCTATATTAAATTAATGATTCAAAATCAAACTTCCCGCGCTTTTAATATAAAAACTTTAAAATCGCCTCCACCAGATATTCAAAAAATAAACTATTTGAAAGAATTTTCTTCTTTGCAATACACCACTCCCCGTGAAGAAGTAGAAATGGAAATAAGAAAAAGATACGAATAATAAAAAAGAGGGCATTTTGCCCTCAAATTTTATATTAAGAAACTTAAACTCATAAATCTAGCGGGAGGTTGATTTAGTAGATTGAGGATGTGGTTTGAAAAGAAAACATCTGAATCAGTTGTAAGATACTGAGAAAAATATACCTCAAGACGAAAACCGTCTTCACTATGCTGTGATTCAAACTGGACAATTTGTTGTTCTATCATGTGATGAATGTCAATAAGTATTTCTTTTTCTTGCTCCTTATCATAAAATAGGTAGCGGCCAGCGGGTCCAACAATAAGAATAAGGTGAAAAGGTTTATGTGAGGCGGCAGCAAGATGAATTCCGTACGCAATTTGCAATGCTTCCTGAATAATATCAATATTCTTCCAGGAAACATGTATAACCAAAATAGAATGTGCTGTAGGAATATAAATACTTACAGGCGCACAGTCAGCTACAGGAAGGCCAATTGGAATTATATGAGTATGAGGAGGTTTTAGCAAAAGTAATCCATCGCACTTCAAAAAAGTTGAAATACTTTCCCATCCTTCACCTCTTATTTGTTTTCCTATAACCATAATATCTTTAGTCATGGATGGATTCATAATAATTGGCTCTAGAATTCCTCTTGACTTTTTTATCTCTGAAACTTTCAGTAGGTCAGACCAAAATAACTCTCTGTTTGCTTTAACTTGTTCGTGAGGACCATACTTATACGACATATTCCCATAACTGACGGTGCTATTAACTTGAACAAGTTTACCTATTTGAATAAAATGAATAGCTCTTCCATCTATATTTTTTACTTCTTCAGTTGCTATTGCTTTCATTCCTCTTATAACCTCCTTTCTGGCCAAATCAGTTTAATCTCTAATTCTTGTCCGCAGTTACATGTAAAGAGAACTTTAGTTTTGTTTTCCAGTTGATTGATGTCCATATAGTTCCATTCCCCACAATAGGGGCATTTAAATACGATTCCCAAAACACCAACCTCAACTTCAATCTCTTTTTTCTCCATTCTTACCTCCTTTTTAAAAAAAAGTTCTATAGTTTTCAAAGAACTACTTATATTTAATCACAAATTCCATTAAGAGTAAAGAGAAAGTTTCTAGTTGCTTAATCTGTTCTTTTTTGATAAAATTTATAAAGAATCTCAAATTTAAATTATTTCACTGTGTCTTATTTAGTTTTATATCGCAAATACCGTCCCCAGTATTTTAAAGAAGTCATCAATCAGAAAAATGTTATTCTAACTCTGGCTAATGCTTTAAAAGAAAGCAAAATTAGTCATGCTTATCTTTTTGCCGGGCCGCGGGGCACGGGGAAAACGACCGTTGCCAGACTCTTGGCAAAAGCTTTAAATTGCAAAAACCGTCAGCCAAACGATTTTGAACCCTGCAATCAATGCGAATCCTGTTTGGCAATAAACAAAGGCAGTTCTTTGGATTTAATAGAAATTGACGCCGCTTCAAATAGAGGAATAGAAGACATCAGGGCTTTAAAAGAAAATGTTAAATTTCCGCCAGCAAATTCAAAATACAAAATTTTTATTGTTGATGAGGCTCATCAAATAACCAAAGATGCCTTTAACGCTCTTTTAAAAACTTTAGAAGAGCCACCGCCTTATATCGTTTTTATTTTGGCGACTACTGAGCCGGAAAAATTGCCAGCCACCATCCTCTCACGAGTAGAACGTTATGATTTTAAAAAATTGAATTTAGTTGATATCATCAATCGTTTGAAATATCTTTGTGAAAAAGAAAATATCAAATACGAAGAAGAAGCTTTAAGACTGATTGCTCTTTATTCTGAAGGGGGATTAAGAGATGCCGAATCTCTGTTAGGACAAATCTCTTTAATCACTTCAAATAATATTACTAAAGAAAGCGTAGAAGAATTAACTGGCGCGATAAATTTAGAAAAAATTAAGAGATTTATTGATAGTCTAATTAAAAAAGACAAAGGAAAAGCAATTAGTTTTGTTAACGAAATTTATGACCAAGGTTACGAACTGGAAATTTTTAATCGCGAAGTAATCAACTACTTAAGAAAACTCCTTCTTTTAAAAATTTCTCCAAGTTTAGCTTCAATTTTAGAAAAAGAAACCACTGATGAAGAATTATCAACTCTTTTTAAACAAGCCCAACTAATAGAATTACCATATTTGGAAAGATTACTCAAAAGACTAGTTGAGGTTCAATATCAAATTAAACGCTCTCCAGTAAAGATTCTTCCTTTAGAATTATTTATTAGTGAAGAGTTAATTTAGTAAAAATGCGGGGTAGTGTAACGGTAGCACGTCAGGCTCTGGACCTGAAAATTCTGGTTCGAATCCAGACCCCGCAGCCAATCTGTAAAGTTTGCGTTTTCCACGAAAATCGTGAAAATTCTGACGCTGACTTTTAGAAAAAATTTTGCCCGTCCTCGCTTCTTGCCCTGTAGTGAAAACATAGCTTTCTACTACTGGGGTTCTGCCACCGAATTTCGTTTTTTGCTCCGCAAAAAGCACCACAAGAATAGGTGTGAACCTTGTCCCAACCCTCCCGTGCGCGGGCAACGACAAGAAACTCCCATTTACTAATTCATTAAAATCAAGTATCATAGAAGTATAGATAATCTCTGGAAGATAACTCATTATCTATATTCTAATGTAGATATTATTATATTACAATGTCAAAAACAACAATAATCGCCAAAAACATAAAGAAATATAGGAAAGAAAAGGGTTTATCGCAAGACAAACTTGCGAGATTGGCTGATGTGGCTCACGCCACCATTATTAAGATTGAATCGGGCG
>DAOSBJ010000016.1:0-7893 GCA_035360795.1 Minisyncoccota bacterium | reverse complement strand
CATTCTTGAGAATGTGAGAATGTTATTAATCCCTGAGAGTGTGGGAGTAAGCGAAGAGTTGCGTTGTTTTTTTGACACACTGCCTCTTCTTTTCTCTAAAATCTTTTCTGCTTCGGTTTTTGCTTAACCTCTTTCGCTATATCTAATTATAATTGATTTTTTAAGTCGTCTAAAAAATTTTTCATTTGTTTTAAAACTTCTTCACAATAAGGTATTATTTCTTTCTTAAAATATCCCTTTGAAAAATCATCGGGATCTTCTGCTAAATATAAAGTTGTCGATATAACTGTGCCCGTTGAAGCCATTAAAGATGAGAATGATAAATTTTCTGATTTGCTATAAGCATCATTATTATAAGATTGTTGTTGATTGGGTCTTTCTAAATCAATTTTACCCGCGAAAGTTTCCACTGCTTTTGTCTCTGGAATTAGTTTTAATAAACTTCTGTGCGCTGTAGCATTTCGATAATTATTTAATCTCCAAGGCCAACTATTTTCATTAATTAAAGCCTGTTTAATTTGTTTTACTACACTTTTTTCTTTATTATTTAATGTTTCACTATTTATGAGCTGATCTTCGTTAACTTTATTACTTGGCAAACCACCATTAAAGTTTCTATTTATTTCTTGTAAAAACATGTCTTTAGCGGCTATAGTCTCGAATAAAAATCCATCTAAATTTACTAAAACCAGAGACAAGTCTGCGGATGCCAAATTACCAAATTCTTTCTCTAACTTTTTTAACTCATTTAAAAAGTATTCAGCGGCTTTAAGTTTTTCTTCTACAACGTATTCATCTTCTACTGCTTTAGTTATTCTAAATTCATCACTACCTATTCCTTTATCACTCACATTAACTTCGCGTGCTGTTTCGTGTCCACAACTTAAAACTTTTAACAAATGACCGTATTCATCAACTCTTTCTTCTAATATTTCCATTTCTTTTTTGCATTGATTACAATAAATTTTTTTATTCATAATTTTATTTTTAATCAATTTTTCGACTTTTTGCTTTTATTAATTCTCATTTAAAAACTTCGACTAAAATTAACGGCCTCTATCTTTTGGCAACTTTTTTAATAATAAAAACCAATAACCAAAAAGTTGTTCTTCATATCGTGTATAATTTTTAAATTCTCTTTTAATTAAAAACCAAAAATCTTTACTATGATTTGGGACTAATAAATGAGCCATTTCATGAAAAACAATGTAGCGAATAAGCTGAGATGGTAAATATTTCATCATAAAATTAAAAGTAATTTTATTTTTTCTACTACAGCTTGCCCATTTAGTTTTCATATACCGAAAACTAATTTTATCTGGCTTTTTTTCTAAAACTTCCCAATATTCATCAATAAAATTTGTAACTAATTTAATTAAATCCTTCTCGCTTCTTTTATAGACCCTTTGATCTTTATATTTCTTTTTAGTTTTTTCTATAAATTCTAATTTTTGTCTAAGCCACTTTTTGTGTTTATCTAAAATTTCAACTTCATTAAAACTATTATTTTGGGGTAATATTAATATTGGAACCCCAGTCTTTAACTCTATCCTGGGATACTTTATTTTTCTTTTAATTATAGAAATTTTATCCTTGGGCATAATCTTTAATAAAAGAGACTAATTCTTTATGGAGAATATCAAATTCATCATAAGTTAGCTTATAATCTTTTTTAAGCTTTAAGGCAAAACTACGTAATTTTCTTTCAATATTTTGTCTCAACGTAGGATTTTCCTGCCAGTTATCAATTAAATCTTCATTAATCATATTAACAATTTCACCCACAAATTCCCTTAATTTATTTTTATTTTCTTCTTTTAAATGGACATCTAAAAGAGAAAATATTCCAAATTCAAATTGGCTAAATTTTAATTTTTCGCGTTCTTTCTCTTTCTCTTCAATAAAACCAATAATCTTACTCTCTTCATTAAATAGTTCTTTGTATTCGATTTCTCTTTCTTTCCATCTTCTTATCAATTCTTCCAATTGGTCCGCGATTGTCTTATAAATAGGATTTTGATTTTGGTCGACAAGCACTAATTTTTCTAATTTGAATAATATATTAACGGCTTTTTCTTCCAAGCTTAAACTACTTTTTTGTATTTTGGTTAGATAATCAATATTTAAAGCAACTTGGGGCAAGGATTTGTCTATATTTTGAATTTCAATCTCTTGATGAATTATTTCTACTGTCTTTTTAAAATATTTTTCGATTTTCTCTTTTTCTATTTCGCTTGCTGTAAGTTTTAACCAATATTCATAAACAGCCGTAAACCATTTGAATTTTTCTAAAAATTTAATTTTTTCAGGATATGCTCCCAAAACTTCAAATAATTTTCTTGCCTCTTTATATTTCTCAATAAATTCTTGTTCTATTTCTTCATTTCTTAATCTATCTACGGCCTTCATTAAATATTCTCTTTCAAAACGGAATTCAATTCCACTAAATATTTTTTCTAATTCCCCTATAATTTCTTTCAAGGTGTCAAATAATGCCGAAAAATCGGAAATTATCCCTTGAGTATCTTCTTTGTAATACTGGCGCAAAGCAGCATTAATATTTTTTAATACTCCAACGTAATCAATTATTAATCCAACCGGTTTAACATCCTTATATGGCCGATTTACTCTGGCAATTGCCTGCAAAAGTTTGTGTTTTTTAAGCAGTTTATCAAGATACATTGTTTGAAGAATTGGCGCATCAAAACCGGTAATCAACATATCGGTTACAATTAAAATTTTAGGGAATTCTTTCTCTTTAAACGATTCTACTATTTCCTTAATTCGATGTTCATCATCTGGTAAGCCAGAATATCTTTCTTGCCATTTTTTATAGAAACTTTTAATTGGTTCCTTATCATTTAAGTTAAATGTCATTACAACTTCAGAATATTCAGTAGATAAATATTGATCCAGATATTTTTTATACAGAATACAAGCTTTTCGACTACCAGTTACTACCATTCCTTTAAATTTGCCATCAATATTTTCTTTAAAATGATTAGCAATATCATTGGCAATTACTTCCACCCTCTTTTCGTTTTCTAAAAATACCGATATATAATTTAACCTTTGTCTCACCGATTTTTCTATTTTTTCCTTTTCGGTTTCGGTAATGTCTTCGCTTTGAACTTTTTCTAAAAATAAGCGAAGTTCCTCTTCTTTAATGTGCAATTTTTCTAATCGAGGTTGATAAACCAATGGCAAAGTAAAACCATCTTTCTGAGAATCATCAATAAAATATTTATCAAGATAACCTTCTTCTTTGAAGGGATAGCCAAATTCAGCATAAGTATTTCTTTCATCCTCAGCAATTGGTGTTCCTGTAAATCCAAAGAAGAAAGCATTTTGTAAAACTTTTTTCATTTGGGCTGCCAATAGACCATACTGCGAACGATGAACTTCATCAAGAAAACAAATCACATTTTTTCTTTCTAAAATTGAACTAATTCCTTGTTGGTTTAAATGAATATCAGTAAGCAGTTCTTCGGGGATAAATTTTTCTTCAGGGCTGAATTTATGAATTAAAGTTAAAAATATCCCCCTTTTTCCCCGAAAATTATCATGAGAAATAATTTCTTTTAACTTTCTAACGCTTCCTATTTTTTCAAAAGAAAAATTTAGCCTCAATGAAGAAAGCTCATTATTCATCTGATTCTCTAAATCTCGTCGGTCAATAATAAAAAATATCGTTGGATTTTCCAGTTGTTTATCAAAAAACAATTTATGACCGGCAAAAATCATTGTTAAGGTTTTACCAGATCCTTGCCAATGCCAAACTAAACCCTTGTTCTTAGTGTCTTTACCTTCTAAATTATCAATTACCCTTTGATAAATTTTATTTGCCGCACGGTATTGCATATAGCGAGCAATGACCTTTGTCATTTCCCCGTGTTCTTCTCTGATAAAAAGAAAATTTCTCAAAACATCTAGTAAGGCATTTGGCCTAAGCAAATTAAATATTGCCTCGTCTTCCGGCAACTCTCCTTCTCTCCATAAATAAACCGACACATCTTCTTGCCAAGGAACAATGGGAAAATATCGCACTTTCTCGGCAAAAGCAATTCCAATTTGAATATATTTAAAAAGTTCGGGAGCTAACTTTTCATATTCTTTTATTTGGCGATATCCTTCTTCCCAATTAACCCTAAGACTTGTCGGACTTTTGCATTCAATATCAACCAAAGGAATACCATTAATGTATAAAATAATATCAGGAATAATTAAATCTTTCCCCCTGTAATGTATTTGTCTTGAGAAAATAAATTCGTTATTTTCAATGTTTTCAAAATCAAATAAATTAACCATTTTCACTATCCTTTCTTTTTCAAATTCTATCCCAATGCCATATTTAAAAAAATGTAAAAAATTTTTAATTCCTTCCTGCCCCGAAGTAAGAAGTTTAATTTCATCAATAACTTTTTTAATCTCTTCGTCACCAAAATTTAGGTTTTTATTAATTTTTAAAACCGCTTTTTTAAAATTATTAATCAAAAGCGGATCTCTGGGGCTTTCTCGCTTTAGTTGGGAGGCTTCAATAAACTTCCAACCTAAATTTTGCAGTTTTTCTGCTATATAATCCTCAACTAATTGTTTTTCTATTTGTTTTGGCATATTTGAGTTTTCCACAAGTATTTATTTGACAAATATTTTTATTTTATGTTATGCTATTGACGTAGCGAAAGCTACCCTGTCCGTCGGAGACGGATCCGATTTCCGAACCCCTTTATACGGGGTTCTTTTTCATTTCTTTTAACGTACAAACGGAATTTTTAATTTTCTGAGCATTTACCAACAGGTCAGCATAATTTTTTATACTATGAGATATTCTTCCGGCATAAAATAGAATGATTTTTTTACCTTTTCTTCGCAGAAACTTCAACAACATTGAAAAATCACTATCACCGGAAAAAAGAGCAAAAGTATCATAATAGTCAATCAATCGAATAGCATCTATCGTTATCTCTACATCAAAATTACATTTCGGAATTTCTATAAAAACCCCTTCGCTATCTTTTTTAATTTTATAATTTAATTCTATATTTTTCTCGTCTTTAACTTCTAAATAATGTTTAATCCATTGAATTGGCTTCTTATTAACTTTAAAATTAAATTCATCAGCTAATTTAGTAATATGCCAAGTAGCTTCATCTCTTTTATCTAATCCGTAATAAAACCTTTTATCTTCTGAAAATAAATTAATAAAATTTGATAATTTCTCAATCCCTACTATTAACTTCTGATTTTGAGGTAAAAGATTATTATCAAAATCTTTTCTGTCTTTCTCATACCAATAATTTACATTCCCAAAATCAACAAAAGTATAGATCCTCTGAAACTCTTCTTTGTCTATTCCCAAAGTTTTTAACTTAAATTCATCTAAATTCATATTTTTAGATTATCAACTTTTATCTCTCCCGTCATCAATTTATTCAACATCGTTTTAAACAATTCTTCGTAAAGAGTTTTTTTCTTTTGCTCAATTTCAATCTTTTGGTCAATAGTTTGAAGAATATCCGCAATTTCGCGTTGTTCGAGAAGAGACGGAAGAGAAATTATTAAACTATTAATAATATTTTGGTTTATATTAGGTTGTGCTCCTCCATATCTTGCGCCAAGAAGTCTTTCTCTTGCCTGAATAAAATAATATCTTAAATATTCTGGAACAAATGACTGGTTTTTGGGAAAAATCGCACATACTGCTTGATTAGTGCTGGCATCTATACCCAAAAGTGCTGTTTTTCCTGCAGTAGCACCATACATTGCTATGAGAAAAGTACCCTTTGGGAAAATTACAGCTGCTGAATTTCTTAACCCTGCTTCCGTAATTTTCTCCTCGGTATCAAAAATAATATTATCCTTGAGTTCTCCAGATTTAACCCATGGAATTTTTCCACCATAGTATTCATTTTTTTCTCTGTTTGGAGTTCCCCCGCTTTTCGTTTCAGCAATTTCTCTCAATCCCATAACCCCCCAATTTTCTGGAATTTCTCCAATTTCAGTTTTCTTTAATTTTCTCCCTTTTCTAAATGACGGGCCACCGTATTTAAATAAATCGGCCATCATTGATTTTTTCAGCTCCTTTGTTTTCTCAATAATCTTCTCCTGCACTCTTATCATATTCTGAATATTATCCAAAATATAAACAATCTTTTGCTGCTCAACTTTATCTTCTGGAAAAGAAATTTCAAAATCTAAAATATCACTTTCTTTAACAGATGGGTAACTAGTTCCTTTTTGTAGATTTCCTAAATATTCAAAAAATTTTTTATTCCAAGCTAAAAAGTAAAAAAGTAAACGAGAATTGATCTTCGGTTTAATAATAGTAAAAGCAGAGGATATGGCATATTTTCTATCGGTTAACACTACCGCCCCCCTTGTAGGCCTCACTCGTGATATTAAGATTGATTCTTCCGGACAAAAAATGCTCCCCTTAACTGCGCCTTTTTCTGTAAAATTTACTTTTTTACTTTCAATATTTACATTTCCAATTTCAATATACGGCATCGCTTCTACCGGTGCTTTTTCTTTTTTAATCTCTTTTCGAATCTCACCTAATTTTTTTGTTGACCAATTGAGTTTCATATTAGAATTTTATAATATTATAATATTTTTAGATTTTATCGTTCGATTTTATAATCTCTGTTAATTTTTCTAAAAAATTTTGAGGTCTTTTCGCAAGAATACCATCAAACTCTTCCCGTGTATTTTTAATAGCTTTTTCTGTTTTTTGAAAAAAATTTTCAAAAGATTGTTCTATATTAACTTCGCTCATTTCTTTTTTTAGCATGTTGTGGATTATGTAAGTTCGCTCCTTGTTTATTTTCCAAAGATCTTCTCTTATCTTACTTTTTGGAAAAATAGTAATGAATTTCTCAATTACTTTTCCTACAGGACCCAGATCTAAAATTGCTAGCAATTCATTTTCTTGATAGATTGAGAAAAAATTTAGATTACTCTTGATATTTGATAATACCGAATTCATATTTCTGATATTCATTTCCGATATAATAAGATATTTCAAATTTAGCTCAAAAAAGTAAAAAAAATATAAGAAGGCGTTTGCATATTGATTCTTGTTTTTCGCTTTTTTAAAAAGATGATAGACAGCCCAACTATTATTATTCAGCGTTGTAAGAACCTTATTAATTTCCAGAAATTCTTGCGGAAGATTTTTTGCCATTTCTTGAAGCCTCTGCGTATGTGATTTTTGATATGTTCTAGCTAATTGTTCTGAAAACCAATATTGTAACCTCCTAAATGTTTTTTCTTTTAGCCAAGTAAACATGTTAAAATTTCTTTACCTAATTTTTTTGTTGGCCAATTAGTCATTTTTTATACGAAATTTTGTTTTATAAACCTTACCGGTAGCATCTTGATACCAAGCGTATGTAATTTTTGTTTTCTGCCTTGCTACATCTTGAAAAATATCATTTTTATCCACCCAAGTTTGTATGGATTTTCCTTCTTGAAGTTCGTAGGGAAAATTAATTAGCTCTGGCCTTGTCACTATCACTTGTCTACCATTCTTTAAAGAGAATCCTACTCCATTTAAAGTAACCGGTCTCCGACCAATATTTATCGCCTTAATAAATATTTGTAAATTTTCAGAATTAGACCAATTGCCCCAATCACCAACGAATCCTTCAGATAATTTCACCTTTATTCCACTCCTATCTCTTAAATAATTTAAAAGTGAAATAAACACGGAAAGAGTAGCAACAATTGCCCCATACCAACTAACAGCACTCGCCGAAATTTCAATTGTTAATATCTGATTAAACATATTACCCTAATTTTTTTGTTGACCAGTCAGGCATAGTTTTAGCCAATATATCGACAAGGAAGTATGTGAAATTTAATTCGACTAATATATTCCTGAGATTTTACATC
>DAOSBJ010000015.1:0-8156 GCA_035360795.1 Minisyncoccota bacterium | reverse complement strand
TATCCTTATGACTTAACCGCTATTTTAACAATGGCTGACAATGGCGGTTCTTCCGGAGTTCTACGCGAAGAATTTGGAATTTTACCGCCAGGCGATATTAGAAGAGCATTAGTGGCAATGTCAAATTCTTCTTCTCTTTTGGCAAAACTTTTTACTTATCGTTTTAAAGACGGCGAGGGATTAAAAGGTCATAGTTTTGGCAATTTATTTTTAACTGCTTTAGAAAGAATCACCGGCGATTTTTCCAAAGCAATCAGCGAAGCGGCAAAAATTTTATCAATCAAAGGGAAAATTTTGCCCGTGACTTTGGACAAAACCAGACTTTTTGCTAAACTAGAGAACAATTATTTGGTGGTGGGAGAAACGAATATTGATATTCCCAAGCACGACCCAAGACTCTCAATTAAAGAAATTTTTTTAAACCCGCCGGCTAGCGCTAATAGAGAAGCAATCAAAGCGATCAAAGAGGCTGATTTCATTATTATTGGCCCCGGAGACCTGTATTCTTCTATTTTGCCGAATTTTTTAGTTAAAGGAATAAAAGAAGCAATTCAAAAATCAAAAGCGAAAAAAATTTATGTTTTGAACATTATGACCAAAAATGGAGAAACGAATAATTTTAAAGCCTCTGATTTTGTGAAAACTTTGGAAAAGTATTTGGGTAAAGGAGTAATTGACTATATTTTGGTCAATAGTTCAAAACCAAAAGCAAAATATCTGAAAAAATATTTTAAAGAAAAATCACAGGTGGTGGTTTTTGACAAAAAAAATTTTACTAATTTTAAAAATTGTAAGATAATTACGGCTCGTTTGCTTCGTCAAGGACCACTTTTGCGACACGACCCCGACAAATTAGCAAAAGTAATTGCAAAGATTGTAGAAAGCGTTTAGAAGAAAAAATTTTAAATGGTAATTTTTTATTGTTTTGTCTTGATTCTTGATTTATAATTTCTGATTCTTTACTATGACCAAAGCAGAATTTTCTCAAATATATTATAGTGAGATAGATAAAATATTTCGTTTTTTCTTTTTAAGAGTGAATTCAATAGAAGAAGCCGAAGATTTAACTTCTTTGGTATTTTTAAAATTTTACCAGTCTTTTCAAAAAAAAGGCGAAAAGACCGTTGTGGATAAAAAATCTTTTCTTTATAAAATGGCACGGAATCTCTTGGTTGATTTTTATCGTAAAAAAGACAGAAATTCTCTTTCTTTGGATAAACTTTTTGAAGAGGGATTTGATTTGCCGTCTCCTAATGAAATTGAAAATAGAATTGAATTAGATTTTCAGATGGAAGAAATTAAAAAAGCCTTAAAAGAAATAAATCCTTTATATGCTGATGTCATTATCCTTCATTACATTGATGATTTGTCAGTTAAAGAGTTGGCAGTGATTTTAAACAAAAAAGAAAACAACGTCAGAGTGTTGATTCACCGCGCCTTAGACTCTCTCAAATCCCATTTAGCCCTTTAAACTTTTAAACTTTTAAACTTTTAAACTTTTAAACCTTTAAACTTTTCAACTTTTAAACTTTTGTACTTTACCCCACCATGTCCACAGCAAGAACTTTCGAAGATTTGAAAGTTTGGCAAGAAGCCAGACAACTGACAAGAATGATTTATACCTTAACAAATAAGTCGGTTTTTAATCAGGATTATGGTTTAAAAGACCAAATTCGTCGAGCCGCGGTTTCTGTTTCTTCTAATATTGCCGAAGGTTTTGAAAGAGGAGGAAAGGAAGAATTAATTCATTTTCTTTATATTGCTAAAGGTTCTTGTGGAGAAGTTCGGACTCAGCTGTATTTAAGTTACGATTTGGGTTATATCTCAGAGCAGGAATTTCAAAAATCAAAAGAAAAGTGCCAATTTGTTTCCGCCTTAATATTTCATTTTATAGAAAGTGTCAAAGTCTCAAAGTATAAAGGTTTAAAGTTTAAGAAACAAGATAAGGAAAGAGAAGAGTTTGATAAATACTTAGAAGAAATTGTCAACAACAGCCGTACCCCCCCTTTTAAACCTTTAAACCTTTAAACTTTTAAACCTTTAAACTTTTAAACCTTTAAACTTTTATGATACATTTTTTAATGACCTTCAAGAAAGTAATGGAGTGAGAAAGTTTGATATTAAAATTTGATTCAGCCGTTCAAATTTCTTACCCGTTTGAATTTCTTCGAAATTTGAGCCGGCTGAACAAATCGGGGTTCTTAGCTAGCCAATGGTAGTGTAATAAAAGTCTAAGTCATTCGTCTTTAGTAGTAGAAGCAAGATCGACATATTTTTTAAAAGTCCGACCCTCATTACACAAGAAACGGTGGGGTTGAGGGTCGGACTTTTGGAAAATATGTTAGAGACAGAATTAATTGAAAAGATTCAGGGATTCAAAAAAATTCAGCCCACCAAAAAGTGGGTTGATTTTTTATTTGAAAGGATTAATTCCAAAGCCCAGCCAGAAGAATCCAAAGTTTTTATTCCTTCTAAAGTCAAAACCGTTAGTTATTCCTTTTTAAATCCAAAATTTAGAATTGCGTTTGCGACTTTTGGAGTGTTTTTTGTTTTAGCAAGTTTAGTGGCTTTTGCCCAGAATTCTTTACCTAGTAGCCCTCTTTATAGAGTAAAACTTTTCACTCAAGATATGAAGGTGGCGATTGCGCCTTCAAAAGAAAAACCGATTGTTAAAATGGAAGTCAACAAAGAAAGGCTTAATGATTTGTCAAAAGTAAAAATAGAAACAAAAGAGACGATTGCTTTGGTTAATAAACTCGAAGAGGAAATTAATTCTGTTCCTCAAGAAATTTCAAAACTTGAAAAGAAAAAAGTGGTTTTAGATGTTTCTCAAAAAGTTAAACAGCAGAATGATGAATTAAAAAATTTAATAAAGAAAACTAATTTGAGTGAAAAAGTCAAAAACGATTTAAATAATTCAATTGATGATTCGCAAAATAAAGTTTTTGCTTTAATAACTGAAACCGAAGAACTTGTTAACAATTGTCCGGATTATCTAAAAGAAAAAGTCCAAAAAATCCAAGAATATTTTGGAAATCCTGAAAATATTTCCGGTTTTATGCCAGAAGATATTATTAAAATGAAATCTTTGGTATTAGAAGCGACAAAGTTTTTAAAAGCCGGAAATTGTTTAGAAGCGATTGAAAAGATAGAAAGTATTGAAAACATTTTGAAAATCCAATCTCTGGAAGTAAAGGTCGAGACTTCAATTCCAGAGAATCAGGATTAAAATCCGTTAAAAAGCGGATAATGGCTATTGCCAAGTAAAAGTTGGTGGACGTATTGGACGTCCTTCACTAACTTTTAGGCGGTCGATAATAGCTTCAAATTAAAATTAATAAATTAATAAAATGTCTAAAAAAATTCTTGCTCTTGCTTTAGTTTTTGCCTTTGCATTTTCTTTTACAACTAAAGCAGTCACGGTTGAAGAACTGCAAGCTGAGATTCAAAAACTTCAGTTGTTGTTGGCCCAACTTCAAGGCACTCAAGCACCGTCTTCTGAGATGTATTGTTTTAACAGCGATTTGGAGTATAAAATGACTTCTCCAGATGTCAAAAATCTCCAGATTGTTTTAAACAAAGACCCGAATACCAGAGTAGCAGTTAGCGGCGCCGGCTCTCCAGGTCAGGAAACCACTTATTTTGGTCCCTTAACCTTGGCAGCAGTCAAAAAGTTCCAGGCAGCCAATGGAATTCCTACTACTGGTTATGTTGGTCCATTAACCAGAAAGGCCTTAAATGAGAAATATTGTATTCCTCCCACTCCGCCAACAACCGTTGCTCCTGAATCAACTACCACTACAACTGTAGTTGCTCCAAGCGAGGGTTACTTCACTTATACTTTATTAGCAAGTCCGGCTAACGGTACTAGTGTTAAAAAAGGTGAGGTAGACAAAGCAGTAATGTCCTTTACTTTAAAAGCCAATAATTCAGACATTACTCTTCAGACCATTAGGCTGAATTTCAATGTAAGGCCATGGCTTTTTATCAGCAAAGTCAGTTTGTATGATGGCGCTACAATGCTGAGAGCCATTGACGCTGTTTCTTCGGCTTTTGAAGAAGTGACTGTTGGTTCTAGTTATAATCTTCATATCACTGGTTTAAATGACAGAATTGCCAAAGGCGAAACTAAAACATTTACTTTTAAGGTAGATGTTCCTACTTCGCCTCAATCCGCAGGAAGCGTAACTCTTAAATTACTTCCCAACGCTATTAGAGGTGTTGATACCGTCGGCTTAAATGTTTATGCTCCTACTGAAGAGAGCAGCAGATCATTTACTACTGCGGCTGCTACTACAGGAGCTTTAGAACTAAGTATTAACAGTGCTGCTAATGCTGATAAAATAGAGATTATTAGCGATTCTGAGACAACTGAAGACGTTACTTTAGCCACTTTTGACTTGAGGGCTAAATATAATGATGTTCGAGTTACAGCGATTAAGAATGTCAAATTAGATGGAGCAGGTGTCGCTAATCCTCTTCAGACTGTCTTTCCTGCGCTTAAACTTTGGGATGAAAATGGTATGTTGGCTAGCGATAATCCAACCATTGAAGTTACTTCTTCATCAACAGTTGATTTTACTAATTTAGATATTCATATTGCTAAAGACACGACTAAAACATTAACTATTAAAGCCGATGTTGCGAAAGTAGGAACTGGTCTTGCTACAGAACATGATTATACTAAAGTTACCTTGGCTGCTAATTCTACAAATATAGTGGCTGAAGATAGTTTGTATAATACTGTCACTAGTATAAGCGGTGGATTGACTAGCAAACTTGTTTACTTCTATACAGTTGCTCCTCAGATTACTTTTGGCAGTTCAAGTTTGTCGCTAGATGCAGATAAAACAGATCAGGCAACTGGACACATTATCTTTAAGGTTAAAGCCTTAGGTGGTCCAGTCTACTTTAGTGCCACTTCTAGTATTACGGCAACCAGTACAAAATCTGCTACCACTACTTATGATTTTACTGTGAGCGGGTATGAGACTTTTGGTAGTGATGTATATAAGATAGCCCAGAATACTGAAGCAACAATTGATATTACCCTTCATCTTAACAATAAGAGTGCAAATACAACCGTTGCCGGGATAGTAGGAGGTTATGTCAACTCCTTCAAGTGGGGTAAAAGTCCAGAAAATCCGACAGAACATACTTGGACTAATAGTTTAAGTTTTGTTGAAGCCCTAAAGACACCCAAGATTTACTTGTCTAATGAGTAACCTTTCCTTGCAGGTTCGCCCCCTCCTTTCTTTGAAAGAAGGGGGTTTTTTATTACTCCTTCTTTTTTGTAAAAGAAGGGGGTTTTGAGTTTTTTTCTTTTTTGTGTTATGATATTTTCAATGAATAAGAAGTCTTTCTTTATTTTAATTTCAATTTTAATAGTTGCGCCGGGTTTATCTTTGGCTTGGTCCCTAAGCCAAACTTTTTTTGTTGATTTTAATTATGACGCTTCTTCTAGAACTCAAATTGAAACTCAACTGATTAAAACTACTAATCAACTTTATTTTTACGCTGACAAAAACTGGTATAACAATTTGCAGGAAAAAAATCAGTTTGCCTCTGTTCTGTATTCTCTGGCAACCGAATTTGAAAATAAAATTTACCCGAACCTGACTAAAATTTTAGGCTCTGAAGACAAACCAGGAATTGATAATGACCAAAGATTAGTGATAGTCATTGAACCTTTAAAAGAAAGTTATGGCGGCTATGTTAGAGTGAGCGATAATTATCCAAAAAGTGTTGCCAAAGAGTCAAATGAAGGCCAGATTATTTATCTAAATGCTAATTTGATTTTAAAAAGGGATTTAAATTTTTTAACTTATGAACTTGCTCATGAGTTTGCACATTTAATTACTTTAAAGCAAAAGCCAAACTCGGATATTTGGTTTTATGAATTAATTTCGGAATTTGCCGGTCAGGTTTCAACTCAAGATTCAAGCAAAATTACCTTAAAAAAGGCCCAGGATTTTTTATATTCAGCCGAAGTTAATTTAAAAGACTGGAAAAATTCCGATAAAGATTATGCTAAAGTTTATTTATTAGCTTTATATTTAAGAGAACAATTTCAAAATGATTTGTTTAAAGAAGTTTTAAATTATCCATCTAATGACGCCATAATTTCTTTTGATGAAGCTTTAAAAAGCAAGGGTTTAAGTTTTGATGAAGTTTATTTAAATTGGCTGATTACCAATGTTTTAAATAATTGCGAAAATAATTCAAAATACTGCTATAAGGACCCTAATTTAAAGGATTTTTCCGTGACCCCTTATTCCTATTATTTGCCAATGCAGGAAAAAAGTTTATTAAGTGTCACTGATTCAATAATGCCTTTTACTGGTAAATGGCAGAAAATTAACGGCGGAAAAGCAACAGTGGAACTGAAATTCGATATTCCTCAACAAACCCCAATTACGAAGATTCCTTATATTATAGAAAACACGAGCGGCAAAAAAACTTTGGGCTTTTTTGATTTTTCTTTATCAAATATCGGGAAATTATATGTTCAAAAAATTGGGACTGAAAATAAAAGTATTTATTTTATTCCCTATTTAGGTTCTAAGGTAACGGAAAATAAACTTTACTATTATTCTTTTGAAGTCCAAAGTTTAAGCGACAGCAATGAAACAGAACAAAAAATTATTGAGGAGCTTTTGAAAAAGGTAGAAGAATTGAAAAGACAACTTGCCAAATTACAGTTTCAGATAGCCGCTTCAAAAACTTATCAAAATAATCCAAATTGTTCGCTTTTTGAAAGAGATTTATATTATGGAATGGAATCAGAAGAAGTAAAATGCCTTCAGCAGTTTCTGGCGAATTTGGGAGATGATATTTATCCGGAGAAACTGGTGACTGGCTATTATGGCCCCTTGACTCTGGCTGCGGTTAAAAGATACCAAACATTGAAAGGAATTATTACCACAGGCTATTTCGGACCGCTAACAAGGGCGCAAGCGAATCAAGAAATGTAAAAACAAATCAAAATTCAAAATTCAAAATTTAAATTTTGACTTTTGCATTTTGAATTTTAAATTAAAAATTTGTTGGAAATAATATGTCTTCAACTCTCAAACAAATTCTTTCTTATCTCGCCATTGGCGCTTTGCTGACTCCTTTTTTCATTAATATCAATACTTATTTCCCCTTTATTATCACCAAAGCCACGGTTTTTAGGCTGATTGTTGAGACAATGTTTATCATTTGGGTGATTTATCTTTTTAAAAACAAGGAAAAAATTCATTTGTCCACTTTAGCAAAAGCAATTTTAATTTACGGAATAATTCTTATTATTTCTGCTTTATTAGGAGTAAATTTTTCCTGGAGTATTTTTTCCGGCAATGAAAGAATGGAGGGAGTTTTCGGCATTTGGCATTTTATTTTGTTCTTTTTGATTTTAGTGACAACTTTTTCTCGCGAAGAATTGGAAAATCTTTTAAAAACCCAGATTTATATTGGATTATTTTACTCTTTAGTGGCAGTTTTAAGCTACGCTGGCGTTGGACCAATTAATCCTCAAATGACCAGCAACCGTTTGGCTGGTTTTACCGGTAATCCGTCGTTTTTTGCCGCCTATGCTTTATTTAACGCTTTTTTCGCTTTATATTTTTATTTTGAAGAATATCGCTTAAATAAAAAATTATTAAATTGGTGGTTTTTGATTTTTGGAACTTTCTCCTTGTTAATGTTTTTGACAGGTTGTCGGGGAGTGGTGATTGGTTATGGCTTGGCTATGCTTATAATTGGTTTGGCGATTATTTTTAAGAAAGATAAAGAAATTCTAAAGTTAAAAAAGTTATTTATTAGTTTGTTTGCTTTTGGCCTGATTTTTTTGCTTTTGGTATTTTCTTTCAGAAACACCAGTTTTGTCAAAAACAATTTTGCTTTAGAAAGATTAACTTCAATTTCCTTAAAAGATCCGACTGCTGTTTCTCGGCTTTATTCTGCTCAAACTGCTTTTAAGGCTTTTTTGGAAAAACCTTGGTTTGGCTGGGGTCCGGAAAATTACCAGCCTGCTTATATTAAGTATTTTAACCCCAATGTCATAAAATATTTGCCAAGCGACTTCTTTTTTGACCGGGCTCATAACAAACCAATGGAGGTTTTGGCAACCACCGGTATTTTTGGTTTTTCTTCCTATTTGGCGATTTTTGCTT
>DAOSBJ010000014.1:0-13663 GCA_035360795.1 Minisyncoccota bacterium | reverse complement strand
CAATGGGCCTATAGTTTAATGGTAGAATACCGCTTTTGCACAGCGGAGGTGGCAGTTCGATTCTGCCTAGGTCCACCCTCTTAGAAATCCTTTTTGAAATGAATTGGCTGATTACTTTCAAACGAGATTCTTGACTTTGATTTTTAAAATTTAATTGGTATAATAAGAAGAGTCACTCGCCAAGATTTTTTTAAAAATTTAGGCGAGTAAAGGTCGAAATTTAAGGAAATGATTAAAAACAAAAAAATAATAAAATAATATGTGGTTTCAATCATTAGCAAGTGCCAGTTATACTGCCTTAATGGGGCTGTGGCAAGGTTTTATTAACTTTGTTCCAACCCTTTTGGGTGGTCTGATTATATTTTTAATCGGCATCGTAATTGGCAATGGCATTAGCCAATTGATAGAGAAAATCATCGAGGCAATAAAATTAGATAAAGCCTTAGAGAAAGCCGGCGTAAAAGAATTTACTGATAAAGCCAATATCGGTTTAAATTCCGGCTATTTTCTTGGTCAATTAACCAAATGGTTAATAGTTCTTGCGTTTTTAGTGGCAGCTTGTAATATTTGGGGACTGGCGGCAGTTGGTGATTTTCTGAGAAGCGTTGTGAGTTTCTTACCAAATATAATTGTGGCGGTAGTGATAATGTTAGCCGCCATTGTTTTGGGAGAGTATGCGGCTAGATTTGTTAGAGCTTCTGTTTCTGGAGCGGGTTTGAAATTTCAAGGATTTCTTTCTTCCTTAGCAAAATGGGCAATTTGTATCTTTGGAATATTAGCCGCGCTTTCGCAGTTGAAAGTTGCCCCTTACATTATCAACACTCTTTTTACTGGCATTATAGCAATGTTGGCTTTAGCCGGAGGTTTGGCTTTTGGCTTGGGCGGCAAAGAATTAGCGCAAGAAATATTAAAGAAATTCAAAGAAGAGATAGAAAAATAAAAATTGCTAATTTAAAAGAGAACCGCTTAAGCGGTTCTCTTTTTAAATCTTTTAAAAAAAACAAAATTAGAATATAATAAATTTACCTGCCCAAATTTTTATTCTGTAAAAATTTGAGCAGGGACGCAATTATGAAAAAATCAAGAATTTTAATTACTACTCCCATCTATTATGTCAATGACAAACCTCATCTTGGTCATGCTTTTACTACTTTGATTGCTGATGTCTTGTCGCGATATTTTAAACAGCAGGGAAAAGAGGTTTTCTTTTTAACCGGTACTGATGAACATGGAATTAAAATTGCTCAACTATCAGAAGAGCAAAATAAAACCCCCCAAGAGTTATGCGATGAAATTAGTTTAGAATTTAAAAAAACCTGGCAGAATTTAGGAATTGAATATGATTATTTTATTAGAACTACTGATAAAGACCACATTGAAACAGTGCAATTTATTTTGAATACTTTAAAAGAAACAAATAATTTATACGAAAAAGATTACGAAGGCTTGTATTGTGTTGGCTGTGAAAGTTTTTTGTTAGAAAAAGATTTAGTAAATGGTTTATGTCCTTTTCATCAAAAGGCGCCTTTAAAAGTTTCTGAGAGAAATTATTTCTTTAAATTAAAAAATTATCTGAAAAAAATTAAAATTAAAATAGAAAAAGGAGAAATAAAAATTACACCGGATTTTGCCCTAAAAGAAACTTTGGGATTATTTAAACAAAATTTACCCGATTTTTCCGTTTCTCGCTTAAAAGAAAAAGTAAAATGGGGAATTGATTTGCCATTTGATGACAGCCAAGTAGTTTATGTTTGGGTTGACGCCTTAATCAATTATATTTCCGCAATTGGTTTTTATAAAAATAAAAAGAATTTTAAAAAATGGTGGGAACAGGGATATGTTTTGCATATTTTAGGAAAAGATATTTTAAAATTCCATGCCGTTTATTGGCCAGCAATGCTTGAAGCCTTAAAGGTGAAAACACCAGATGAAGAATTAATTCATGGTTTTTTTACGGTCAATGGTCAAAAGATGAGTAAAACTTTAGGAAATGTGATTGACCCGAATGATTTAGTAAAAAAATATGGAAAAGATGCCGTCCGTTATCTTCTTTTGTCTCAATTTCCTTTAAGTGATGGAGGAGATATAAAAGAGAATCAGTTTCAAGAAAAATATAATGCTGATTTAGCGAATAGTTTTGGCAATTTAGTTTCGCGAGTTGTAAGTTTAATCAACAAAGCAGAAATAGAAGAAAAAAAGGAAGTGAGTGCTGATTTCAAAAAGATAATTCTTAGAACAAAAGAAAACTACTCCCAGTTTATGGAAAATTATAAACTTTTCGAAGCCTTAAAAGAGATTTTTAAACTGGTTGATTATTGCAATTTATATCTTACTCAAAACAAAACCTGGGAACTAATTGGAAAAGAAGAAAAAAGAGAGTTATTAAAAGAGCAACTAAACAATCTTTTAGAGGCTCTTAAAGAAATTAAAGATTTAATTCTTCCATTTCTGCCCGAAACAAGTAAAAAATTAGAAAATAACTTGAAATTTTTAAAAGTTGAACCATTGTTTCAAAGAATATAATTCATCCCTAGGCGAAGGTCAAAATAGACTTCGGTTTCGTCTTCAAGACTTCGATTTCGCTCTCTAAATAAAATTTAAATTTGCTTTTTTTGTTGACGATCGTCTCAAAAAAAAGATTTAGAGAGAGGATTTTAGGATTTGCTTTTTTTGTTGACGATCGTCATTCAGAAAAGATTTTAAATTAATTCCTGAAATTTGCTTTTTTTGTTGACGATCGTCATTCAGAAAAGATTTTAAATTAATTCCTGAAATTTGCTTTTTTTGTTGACGATCGTCTCAAAAAAAGATTTTGGAAAAGAGAGTTAGATATTGTTGCTTAAAATTGAAAAAACTTGACTTTTTAAAAAAGAGGAGTATAATTCTTAATTAGATAATCTTTATCGAAATGATAAAAATTTCTTGCAGAAAACCTCGAAAAAGAAAGTGAGTAGCCAACTCATAGGTTTTTTAAAAACGCTACCACTTTCGGTAGCGTTTTAAGTTGCCTGAAAATGAAAAAAAGAAACGACAGTTCTTTGAAAACTAAAAAGCAAAAATAAAAAATTTAAATTAACCATCTTTAATTTGTCTTTTCGTTAAAGATGGAAAAGTGGAAATAAGGGCAAATGGTGGATGCCTTGGCACAGTGAGGCGATGAAGGACGGTGCGTAGCTCCGATAAGCCTCGGGGAGGTGCGTAGCAACCTATAATCCGAGGATTTCCGAATGGGGAAACCTAATACGATGATAAATCGTATTATTCAGTGTCATTTTGGCACTGGAAGCATACCTGGGGAAGTGAAACATCTCAGTACCCAGAGGAAAAGAAAACAAAAATAACTTTTTTCCTCTCTCAATGAAGAAGGATAGAGGAAAAAAGTTTTGTGATTCCCTTAGTAGCGGCGAGCGAACAGGGAAAAGCCCAAATCCTCCACATGACTTAGACTACTGATATTTTTACCAATGCAAAGCATTGGAGTTTAAGTCATGTGGAGGAGGTCAAAAGAAAAATGCCCGAGTTTGACTCAAAAGAAAAATAAAGAAAAGTTGAATTATCTGGAAAGGTAAGCCAAAGAAGGTGAAAGCCCTGTAAACAAAATTTTTATTTTTCTTTAGCATTTTTCTTGAGTACTTCGGAGATTTAAAGCTCAGAAGGAAGGTTCCGGGACTACTCCGGAAAGGCTAAATACTCACTGCGACCGATAGCGGACTAGTACCGTGAGGGAAAGGTGAAAAGAACCCCGGTGAGGGGAGTGAAATAGAACCTGAAACCATTTTGCCTACAAGGACTCGGAGCCCCCTTCTTTTAACAAAGGAGGAGGTGACGGGGTGCCTATTGAAGAATGAGCCGGCGAGTTTATATCTACTGCTTAAATTAAGCCGCGAAAGCGGACGAAGTTGAAGGGAAACCAAGTGTTAAAAGCGCGTTTCAGTGTTTTAGTCTGCTTTTTCAATTGATAGCAGACTAAAACACTGTGAGTAGTAGACATAAGACCCGAAGCCAGACGAGCTTACCATGGTCAGGGTGAATCCCGACGAAAGTCGGGAAGAGGCCCGAACCCGTGAGCCGTTCAACACTCTGGGATGAACTGTGGTAAGGAGTGAAAAGCTAACCGTGTCTGGGAATAGCTGGTTCTCCCCGAAATAGCTCTACGGCTAGCGGTCTATTTATTCTCGTGGGGGTAGAGCACTGGATGGTGTGTACAGGGCGAAAGCTCAGCACACCAATCAAACTCCGAATACCATTGAGATTACAATAGGCTAGTCAGACTACGGGGGCGAAGCTCCGTGGTCGAGAGGCAAAGAATCCGGATCGCTGTCTAAGGTCCCTAAATATTGGTTAAGTGTAGACTCAAGGTAGTGATTCGCCATCGACAGTTAGGAGGTTGGCTCAGAGGTAGCCATCCTTTAAAGAGTGTGTAACAACTCACTACCTGAATCGAACACTCAAGTTTTTGAGTGTTCGAGTGGTGAATCGCGCCGAAAATTTATCGGGACTAAAACCAATTACCGAAGACGCGGATTACTGTTCCAAGCGATAGCAAGGTACAGTAGTGGTAGGGGAGCGTTTCTTAAGCGTTGAAGCCGAAGGCGCGAGCCACGGTGGAGTTTAAGGAAGTGAGAATGCCGGCATGAGTAACCTAAAAGTCCGATGAGAACTCGGACCCCCGAAAATCCAAGGTTTCCTTGGCAATGAAAGTCAGCCAAGGGTTAGGCGGCCCTAAGGCAATGGCGAAAGCCGCAGCTAATGGACAGTCGGTTAATATTCCGACCCCTGAGCATTTTTGCGAAGGAAGGACGGAGGAAAAAAGGAGGAGCGCATTATTGGTTTTGCGTTGGGAATATAAAGTTCTGTTTACCTGGAAAATCCGGTAAACTGAGTTAAATCTCAAAGAGCGCATATTCCCAAAAGATTAAGTTTTACTTAATCAATTTTTCCGAAGAGCCTTCCGAGAAAAATTTCTAAGCGATAAAAATGTTCAGTCCGTACCGTAAACCGACACAGGTGGGTGAGGCGAGGAGCCTCAGGGGAACGGGTGATTCCTCGTTAAGGAACTCGGCAAAAAAGCGGGCGTAACTTTGGAATAAGCCCTCCGAACACTCAAGTTTTTGAGTGCTCGGCGCAGCGAAAGTATCCCTGGCGACTGTTTACCAAAAACACAGGTCCCTGCGAACCCGTAAGGGGATGTATAGGGGCTGATGCCTGTCCGATGCCAGAAGGTTAAGCTTGGCGGTCAATTGATTTTTATCAGTTGGCTGACTGAGTTAAGCCCTGGTCAATGACAGCCGTAACTATAAAATAACCGTTGTAGTTATAAAATCTGGCTATATGCGGGAAGTTCTCCTTAATGTTATAGGTACTCATTACGATTAACGTCACCGTAATAGTAAAAAACTTATAACAGAGATAATCCGCAGGAAAGTTTCTGATAGTGATCAAAAACAAAAATATGGTTGATAAAAAGGACCTAAATATGAAATGGTTAAAACAAATTCCGGAAAAGGTTGGCTGGTACTTGAGTGGTTTCTGTGATGGTGAAGGTAGTTTCAATGTTTCTTTACGGCAGAAACACGATTATCGCATAGAATGGCAAATTGTTTTAGCCTTTAATGTCTCACAAAGAGATATTACTAATTTAATTTTATTGAAACGGTATTTAGGATGTGGTAGGTTGCGACACCGCAAAGATGGTGTTCATTACTTTGTAGTTGGGAATTACAAATCAATTATTGAAAGAGTAATACCGTTTTTTAAGAAGTTTTATTTTTTTTCTTCCTCAAAAAAGAAAAATTTTTCTCTTTTTGTACAAATCGCAGAATTAGTTGAGCAGAAAGAACATTTAAATCCAGAAGGGTTCAAAAAAATCGTAGCTCTTCGAGAAAAATTAAATGCAGGAAGAGGCAGAAAGAGAAAACATAATCAAAATGACGTAACCATAAACTATCAGAGATTCCTCAGAGACTATACGCCAGACCGCAGTACTCAATAATTTAAGTACTCGGAAGATATAGTCCGATCTCATAGGCGACTATGAGGATCTCCATAAAAAAATGGAGTGATAACGTGACACGAACGGTTCTAAGGTTAGGAAGCGCTAGCCTTAGTAAAATTCGACTATATGCTGGAAAATCTGGTGTATCCAAGACTACTATGGTATAATGTAACCATAGAATATGGTTAATATTATGCCAAGTAAAAATGTCTTTGGTGCAGATAATCAGCAGGAAAGACTCAAAATCGCTTATTGGATAGTAGGTTTTACTGATGGAGAGGGGTGTTTTTCAATTGCTGTTATAAAGAACAAAACTACTAAATTCGGGACACAAATTTTTCCTGAATTTGTAATTACACAAGGAGAAAAAAGTTTAGTTGCATTAAAAAAAGTTAAAAATTTTTTTGATTGTGGGAATATTTTTGTTAATAGACGATACGATGATCATAACGAAAATTTATATCGTTATTGTGTGCGTTCTTTATATGATTTAGATAAGAAAATAATTCCGTTTTTTGAAGAACATCATCTCCAGACATATAAACGAAATGATTTTTTGATTTTTAAGAAGGTTATAAAATTAATGATAAAGAAAGAACATTTAACTGAAAAAGGAAGAAGAAAAGTACTTATGTTTATCAGTGGAATGAATCATAAGAAGAAGAGATTTTGAGAATCCTCAGAGACCATACGTCGAACCGCAGCACTCAATGATTTGAGTGCTCGGAAGATATAGTCCGAACTCTATGGCGACATAGAGAGGTAAATAAATTTTGCCCTTCCAAAATGGAAGTAACATAATTGAGCGCAATTCCTTGTCAGGTAAGTTCTGACGTGCATGAAAGGTATAACGACTGGGGAACTGTCTCAACGAGGAGCCCGGTGAAAATGCGTGTCCAGCGAAGACGCTGGGTACCCGCAGCAAGACGAACAGACCCTAGGAGCTTTACTGTAGTTTGGTATTGATTTTATTTGCAAGATGCGTAGCGTAGTGGGGAGGCTTTGAAGCCCTGATTTCGGTTGGGGTGGAGCCGCCAATGAAACACCCATCTTTTTGTGAATAAAATCTAACCTTAAAGGCAAAAACTTTAGGGGACAGTGCTTGATGGGCAGTTTTTGTGGGGCGCAATCCTCCTAAAAAGTAACGGAGGAATCTATTAAGGTTGGCTATCCGCCAATGGAAACGGCGGAGGTAGTGTAAAGGCAAAAGCCAGCTTTATAGCAAGGGAGACATCCCGCGCTATTGCGAAAGCAGAGCTTAGTGACCCGATGCGTCGTTGTAGAAGGCGCAAAGACACTGGACAAAAGTTACCCTAGGGATAACAGGCTAGTGGAGCCCGAAAGTCCAAATCGACGGCTCCGCTCGGCACCTCGATGTCGGCTCATCCTATCCTGGCGCTGAAGAAGGTGCCAAGGGTTTGGCTGTTCGCCAATTAAAAGGATACGCGAGCTGGGTTCAAACCGTCGTGAGACAGGTTGGTCTCTATCTGCTGTGGGCGCTCGATACTTGAGGGGAGCTGGTCTTAGTACGAGAGGACTTGACTGGACGAACCTCTGGTGTACCGGTTGTCCTACCAAGGGCATTGCCGGGTAGCTATGTTCGGAAGGGATAAGCGCTGAAAGCATCTAAGCGCGAAGCCCACCCCAAGATTAGGTATCGTGGCTTTAAAAAGCGAGAGATACCTCAAAGACTATGAGGTTGATAGGCTCTAGGTGGAAGTGCCGTAAGGCATTAAGCCGAGGAGTACTAAATTATCGAAGCCACTTTTCCATCTTTAATGAGAAGACAAAATAACTGGGCCCGTGATTTAGCCAAAAATGCTCCACCCGATCCCATTCCGAACTCGGAAGTGAAAGTTTTTGGCGCCGATGATACTCTTTATGGGGAAAGTAGGTTTTGCGGGCCCTTTTTTATTTATTTATTCGTAATCAATTTGTAATTTGTTGATGAACTCTATTTGTAATTCGTTGATGATACTTTAGTAATTTGCTATAATAATTCCAATGGAAAAACGATTGTTTAAACAAGTTATTGTTGGCTTGGTTGTTTCTCTTATCCTTTTTCTAGGAGGTTATCTTATCTATTTAAATAATAAACCTCCAGCCACTTGTTCAGATAATATTAGAAACCAAAAAGAAGAAGATATCGATTGTGGTGGTCCTTGTATTCCTTGTGATTTAAAATACAATCCTCCTTTAGTTTTAGCCGAACAGCCGTATTTTATTTCAAGCGATACAAATAAAATAGATATTGTTTTTAAACTTTTAAACAAAAGCCAGGAGTGGGGAGCAAAAACTTTTTCTTATCAAATTAAATTAATCGGGCAAAATGGCGAAACTCAAACTTTAACAAAAAGTGATTTTATTCTGCCTTTAGAATTAAAAACAATAATTTTGCCTTTAGTTGATGTTTCTTTTACTCCTTCAAAAATAGAAATAGAAATTGTCAAAGAAAGCATAAGTTGGGAAAAACCCTTGAGTGGCATTAATCTTTCTTTAGGGGACCCGTTTATTTTGTCTAATGTTAGAGTCATCGAACCCCAAACTCCAAAGCAGCAGGAGTTTAATGTCTATATTTTTACCAAAAGTTTAGAATTAAAAATGAAAGACCCGGAAGTGTTTAATCTGCAAAAAGTTTTAGCCCAAGATCCGGAAATTTATCCCGAAGGAAAAATTACCGGTGTTTTTGACAAAGCAACCGAAGCAGCAGTAAAAAGATTTCAGAAAAAATATGGCATTAGAACAACTGGAGAAGTTGGTCCTCAAACCAGAGCAAAATTAAACGAACTCTACGGTCCTTCAGAATTAGAGCCATTTTATTATACTTTTACCAAAACTTTAAAACGCGGTTCAGAAGGAATAGAGGTCATTAATCTTCAAAGGGCTTTAATGATTGATTCAACTGTGCATCCTCGAGGAAATATTTCTGGTGTTTTTGATAAAGCGACTGAAGATGCTTTAAAAGAATTTCAAAAAAGATATGATTTAGAGCCAACCGGTATTGTTGACGCTCCGACCCGCGAAAAACTCAATGAATTGTATTCTACGCCGCCAGAAACAAAACCAATTCTGCCAGAAGATTATTTTGAAAGTTATGAAGCAAGTTTAAGGGTAAAAGGAGATATTTACAACACCACGCCGTTTAATTACAAAAAAGGGCAGATTGCGGTTGTTTTATGTGATAAGTCAAAAAAGCCAGTTGCCACTGGCGCCGCTCCTTTGGAAAAAATTTATTATAGCCAAACGAATTCCTTTATGATTCAGTGGCAAAAGCCGTTGCCAAAAAATTTATCTGTCTGTGAAAAATCATTGAGCATAAATATTTTAGATAAAGATAATGTTTTTGTTACTTCCTCCTAGATTTTATGTTTAAGAAAGATTATCTTTTGTTTTTTTCGCTTTCGGTAATTATTTGTTTGGGGCTTTTGATTTTATTGAGTTTGTCCTTTACTGAAACACCTCCTTTTACTTCTTTCAAAAAACAACTTTTATTTTTTGCTCTTGGAATAGCAGTATTTTTATTTTTTGCTCATTTAGATTGGCGGATTTTCAATAAATCATTTATTACTTTTTTATATTTTTTTTCTCTTCTTCTTTTGGTTTTAGTTTTGATTTTCGGCACGAGAATAAAAGGAAGCGCTGGCTGGTTTAGCTTGGGCGCTTTTCATTTTCAGCCAACGGAAATTACAAAAATTATTCTAATTCTGATTTTAGCCAGTTTTCTTTCTTCAAAGCATTTGGAACTTTGGCAATTTCAAAACTTGTTTAAGACCGCAGTTTTTGTTTCTTTACCAGCCTTTCTTTTGGTTCTCCAGCCAGATTTAGGCGGCGCTTTGGTCTTAGTGGCAATTTGGTTTTTTATGATTCTGATTGGCGGTATTAGACCAAACCAAGTTTTTCTTCTTATTGGTATTTTTCTCATTGGTTCAGTTTTAATTTGGACTTTCGCTTTAAAAGATTATCAGCGAAACCGAATAATTAATTTTTTAAATCCTTCTCACGATCCCCTTGGCATTGGCTATAATCGCGAACAATCTCTAATTGCCATTGGCTCTGGTAGAATTTTTGGCAAGGGATTAGGTTGGGGAACCCAAACCCATTTGCGTTTTCTACCTTTAGCAAAAACAGATTTTATTTTCGCGGCTTTAGGTGAAGAATTGGGACTGGTTGGTGTTTCCTTGCTTTTAGGGGCTTTTTTAGTTTTTATTTACCGCTTAATTTATTGGGCAAATGTTTTTAACGATAATTTTTCCAAACTTTTTACCATTGGTTTTGCTTTAAAAATTTTAATTGAGGTTTTTATTAATATTGGGATGAATATCGGCATTCTTCCGATTATTGGCATTGCTCTGCCATTTGTTTCTTTGGGCGGTTCCCACCTTTTAGCCGACTTCTTTGCTTTAGGAATTATTTTTAGCCGAATTAATCACCCTGCCTAATTTAAAATGTCTAAAACATCTTTAATTTTATTTATTCTCGCTTTAAGTTTGGTTTTTCTTTATTTTGTTTCAATTTCTTTTCCTTATCCTAATTCTGTCAATTCAAAGGAAGTTAGTTTTTCTATTAAAAAAGGAGAGAATAGTTCAGAAATAGCCGAAAATTTATTTAAGCAAAAAATTATTTTTTCTCCTCTTTTGTTTAAATTTTATTTAAGAGTCAACCAATTGGAAAAAGAAATTAAAGCCGGCACTTATTCAATTAATTTGCCAATCACGCTTAAACAATTAAGCCAACTGATAACTGAAAATCACTCAAACGATATCTTTTTAATAAAAGAGGGCGATACACTGAAAGAGATAGAGAGAAATTTAAAAGCAAAAGAAATTTTAAAAGAAGATGAAAGTTTGGATGTGTTTGTTCTGGAAGATTTTAAAGACTTGTTGAAAGGAATAGACTTAGAAAATTATTGGGATAAACCGCTGGAAGGCTTTCTTTATCCTGATTCTTATCATTTAGTCAAAGGCACATCCCCAAAAGAAATAGCCGAGATTTTTTTAACTAATTTTGTAAAACAAATAAATGGCGAAATCAATCAAAAAACAAAGCAGCAAAATAAAGATTTTTACGAGGTTTTAGTTATTGCCTCTTTAATAGAAAAAGAAGTTCAAACTATTCAAGATAAAAAAATGGTGGCTGATATTCTTTTAAGACGGCTAAAGCAAGAGATGCCTTTGCAAGTTGATGCCAGTATCTGCTATGCTAATTACAGAACATTTAATGATTGCAAGTTGACAGTTGATTCTTTTAAAATAGATTCGCCTTTTAATCTTTATCTTTATAAAGGTTTACCACCCCAACCAATTTCCAATCCTTCAAAAGAAACCATTTTAGCGGTTATAGAACCTCTCAAAAACGACTATTGGTATTATTTAACTGACCGAAAAACTGGTCAGACGATTTTTTCCAAAACCCACGAAGAGCATCAATTGGCTCGTGAGAAATACTTAAGATAGATAACTTTTTAATAATTATGTGTGGCATTGCTGGTATTTACATTGTCAATAATCCTTTAACAGTCAAAGAAGAAACATTGGTTTCAATGCGCGATTCTTTGATTAGCCGCGGTCCAGATGACAAAGGTCTGTATATTTCCAAAGACAAAAAGTTAGGTTTAGGCTTTCGCCGGCTTTCAATTATTGATTTGTCAAAAAAAGGCAATCAGCCAATGTCAAACGAAGATAAATCAATTTATCTCGTTTTTAATGGTGAAATTTATAATTTTCAAGAATTAAAAGAAGATTTAATTATCAAAGGCCATCACTTTAAATCAAGAACCGACAGCGAGGTTATTATTCATTTATACGAAGAAAAAAGAGAAAAGTGTCTCGATGATTTAAATGGAATGTTTGCTTTTGTTATTTGGGACGAGAAACAAAAAAAACTTTTTGCTGCCAGAGACAGAATTGGCATCAAGCCATTTTATTACTACTTTAAAGACGGAATTTTTCTTTTCGGTTCTGAAATTAAGGCTATTTTAAAAAATCCCCTTGTTAAACGCGAACCAGATTTAGAAGGTATTTCTCATTATTTGACTTTTGCTTCAACTCCGGCGCCTTTTACTTTATTTAAAGATATCAAAAAGCTTCCAGCTGCCCACTACTTAACTTTAGATAATGTCGGTCATTTAGAAACCAAGAGATACTGGAGTTCCATACAGAATACAGAATACAGAATACCAGATGCAGAAAATAAAGAAGAATTTTATATCCAGAAAATTCGTTCTTTGCTCGAGGATTCCATTCAAAAACAAATGGTTTCAGACGTGCCTTTTGGCTGTTTTCTTTCCGGCGGAATAGATTCTTCAACCAATGCGGTTTTAATGTCAAAAGCAATGGGAAAACCAGTGGAAACTTTTTCCATTTCTTATAAAGATTATCCAGAATTTGATGAATTCAAGTATTCAAGAAAAATAAATGAATTGTTAAAGGCAAAAAGCCACGAAGCAAGAGTTGGACCAGAAGAATTTTTAGATTGGATAGATAAGATGGCAGATTACAGCGACGACCCAAATGGCGACTGGGTTTGTTTCCCGGTCCACTATTTAGCCAAAATGTTTAAAGAAGACGGCGTCAAAATGGGTCAAGTAGGTGAGGGTTCAGATGAATTGTTTAATGGCTATGACAGGGATTTAGTTTATTTTAAATTCTGGAAAAAATTCTGGCGATATTTAGAAAAACTCCCGAAATTTATCAAAATAATTCCTTATGCCATTTCAAAACTTCTGCCAAAACACACTGCCACTTTCCCAAAAGAATTGCTTCGCCGTTTATCTTACAATAAACATTTGTTTTACGGCGGAGCAAATGCTTTTACTTCTTATGACAAACAATTTTTATTAAGCGCCTCTTTTAAAAAACAAATCCCTTATGATATTTCCGATAAAGTAGTCGAAGATATCTATCAAGAGATACAGAATATCCGCCTTGATTTTCTCCAGCAATCTCTTTATTTAGAATTAAACCTTCGCTTGCCAGAACTTCTTTTAATGCGCGTTGATAAAATGACTTCAATGAATTCAATTGAAGCCAGAGTGCCTTATTTAGACCACCGCTTGGTAGAACTAGCATTTTCCATTCCCCAGGAATTGAAATTAAAAAACAATACCACCAAATATATTCTCAAAAAAGCGGTTGAAGGGATTATTCCCGAAGAAATTATCTATCGCAAAAAGAAAGGTTTTGGGGCGCCAGTTAGCCAATGGCTGAGAGAAAATGAAGGGGTGAGAAATAAAATCATTAGTATTATTAAAAATTCAAAAATCCAAAAACTTAATCTTTTTGACTACGAGTATATTGATAGATTATTAAAAGACCATCTTTTAAAAAAACGCGACAACTCATTTAAAATCTGGAATTTAACCACTCTCTCTTTATGGGCTGACCACTGGTTAGAATAATATTTAGAATCAGATTTAACTTTAGTTTTTTTATTCTTGACTTTTTTATAACTTGACTTTCAAAATACTCGTGCTAAAATGAAACTATGAATGTAATAAAGCGACATTTATTAGAAGAAATCAAAAAACACCTTTCTAAAAAGGAGATTACTTTAATTATTGGTCCCCGTCAGGTTGGTAAGACGACTCTAATGCTCCAATTAAAAGATTATTTAGAAAAAAAAGGTGAAAAAACTTTATTTTTCAAAATTTTATCTTGAATTGTCTTAAAG
>DAOSBJ010000013.1:8340-17146 GCA_035360795.1 Minisyncoccota bacterium | reverse complement strand
ATTCTTCTTCTACTTCTTTTTTTATTTCTTTTATCTTTTTATCAAAATTTTCTTTAGAAGAACAAAGGCTTAACAATTCATTTTTTAATGAAGAACTTTGTAGTCTCTCTAATAATTTTTTATAATCTTCTTTAATCAAATTAACAGAATCCTGTTTAACTGTTGTCCCTTCTCTTTCCCAATCAGTATAATAAGTAAAAGCAATACCGCCTGCAATAGTTGCTATTACCCCAAGAGCTATAAAGGTTCTAAAATTAGAAAAGTTTTTAAGATCAACCATAAATAAATTCAAAAATTAAATTTTATAAACCGCAAACATTAGTCATTGATTCGCAATCAATAGCATCTAAAACACATTTCTTCTTTGTATTATCCCATTTAGCGCACTCTTTCATGCATTCATTTATAGATTGTGCTATTAATTCTGGGCTGGTATTGGGATCAAAATCCATACATTTTAAGATGTAATTAGCGCAAGCATTTTCGCATAAACTTGAATTATTAGAGTCAACAGAAATATCTATTTTTTCTTCTTTACCATATTCGTTATATTTGTTATAACCGCTCTCTTCTAGACTTTTCGGGCTTTGATTTGAATCAATGTTTCGTGTTTTGTCATTTTTAATTTTAATAACAGAAAACGAAATTAATATTACCACTAAAGCTAAGGTTAAAATTACCAAAAGTTTTTTATTCATAGTTTTTATTAATTATTTTTGTTAATTATTCAAGAAAGTAATTAGTCAATTTCTGGCTAAAACTAACTTGAAAAAGTAATTTAGAGAAGTCGACCTTTCGAATTCTAAAAACTTTTTAACTCTTTCTCTAAATTTTTGATATCTTTGGCTGATTGTATTATAACAAAAATTTAGAATTTTAACATCAAGGAAGCTATAAGCCAATAATTTCATACAACGATTCATTCGGATAGATAAAGGCATCATAAAAATTTATGCTTTCCACAATCCGTGGATATTACAATATCCCCTCGCCTCAATTTTCTCTACTTTTATTTTTTAGCTCATTAATCAATTTAAACAGCCAACTTGTGTATTCTCTCTTATTCTCTGCTACAATAAGGAAGATTTCGGCGATTTGTTCAGAATCTTCCTTTTTGGCAATTTTAAAATAGAATGTATGACATCGATCCCTTATTGCATATTATACGAACTTAAGGTATAATTATTTTTAGAATTGCTAATAATCAAGTACTGATTTTATTTTACCAAATTTTATTAAAGATATATAACAAAAATACTTAGAACAAACAAGGTAAGAATTAAAATTAAAAAATATAGTTTCAAAACTATAAAGGACTATCTCAGCTATTTAAGAGAATATTTTGATTTTTAAAAATTGATTTTAAAAAAATTTATTAAAAAAATTTAATTTAGAAAAAATAAGAAATCAACGAAGTTATTATTTTAAAACTAAAAGATATTAAGCTAGAAAAGTATCTAGCTTTAAAAAATCAAAAATAAATATTATTATAAACCCCGCCTTTATTTTATCAGCAAACTTAAAAACAATTTTTTATCACTCAATATTAAAATTTTATTCAAAGAGAGTTCTGATATCATCTAATAAATATCCAGCTTTAAACTCATAAAATAAACTTTTCTCTTAATGGGGTGATTAGCTCAGTTGGTTAGAGCGCGTCGCTTACATCGACGAGGTCGCGGGTTCGAGTCCTGCATCACCCACTTGTAGTTTCATACCAGAACTCTGATTTATTAGAAAAAATTAAATTTGTTTCTTTCTCGAACGGAATTTCTTTCCTGTTCGCTAGTTGGAGAGCTGACTCGCTTTCAAAAAATTTTAGATGATTTGACAAAAATAAAATCTGTAATATATTTTGAATATATGATAATACAAAATACAAAATTAAAAGTTGGAATCATTGGTCTTGGACATCAATCTTTAGAAGATCACATCCCATCAATTAAGGTCTCTCAGGATGTTGAATTGGTAGGCGTTGTTGAGATTGATAAAGAAAAGATTAAATCTTTTTTTAAAAGATAATAAAGACGCTAGGATATACAGTAATTTTGATAATTTATTTAAGCACCAGAAGCCAGATTTTATTATTATTGCAATACCTCATTATCTTCATTTTGAAATTACCAAAAAAGCAGTTTTAAATAAACTTCAAGTTTTAAAAGAGAAGCCTTTTGCCATTACTTTGGCCCAAGCTCGAGAATTACAAGATCTTGCTAATAAAAACAATGTCCAAATAGTAGTTACTCTTCAAAGAAGATTTAATCCGATTTATTCAACTTTCTTTCAATTAATTTATAAAATTGGGAAGCCATTTTATATTGAGACGAAATATTGTTTTTATACCGATAAACCAAACGAAGGCTGGAGAGGGAAAAAAGAACTAGCTGGTGGTGGCTGTCTTATTGATATGGGCTATCATATAATTGATCTTCTAATGTGGTATTTTGGTTTGCCAGATAAAATATTTGCTGAAATGTCATGCGCGGCAAAGGAAGAGATCATTTATAACGCTGAGGATACTGCTCAAGTGATATTTAAATATGAAAAAGAAAACATTTGGGGTTCGTTGTTTGTTTCAAGAGTTATTCCACCGAAACAAGAATACATTAATGTTTATGGTACGAGAGGAATTATTCATCTTGAGAGAGGAAAGATTGAACGATATTCACCAAGTGGTGAATTGCATGAGTCGCTAAAATGAGAAGATAGTTGGCCTTCGGCAGCCCAAGATCAAATTGAATATTTTGTAAAAGTAATTCGAGGAGAAAAAGAGAATATTAGCAATCCAGAATTCCATTTTAATCATTTAGCTTTTATTGAGGCAGCTTATAAATCAGCGGAAATAAAGTCATATATTAATCCAAAAGAACTCCTTAATCCATGAAATTTAATGCAGAAAAATTAGCAATTCTGGGTGGACCTAAAACAATTAAGGTAAAATCTCCCCATTTTCGTTGGCCACCAATAGATAAAGAAATAGAAAAAGCGGTTATTAAACAACTCTATAAAAGCATTTCCATTTATGATAGAAGTGGCATTTTCAAAGAATTTGAAGATAATTTTGCTAAATATCATCAAAGAAAATATGCACTTTTATGCAGTTCAGGAACTGCTGCTATCCACTCAATGTTTGTAGCTGCAGGATTTAAAGAAGGTGATGAAGTAATTTGTCCTACTTATACTTTTTTTGCTACTGTAACCCCTCTTTTATTTACCGGAGCTATACCAGTGCTCTGCGATATTGACGAGAACGGCAATATTAATCCTCAAGAAATAGAAAAGAAAATTACTCCAAAAACAAAAGGAGTAATTATAACTCATATGTGGGGTATTCCTTGCGAAATGGACGAAATTATTAAAATTTGCAAAAAGAATAATTTAATTTTACTGGAAGATTGTTCGCATGCTCATGGTGCGAAATATAAAGATAAATTTGTGGGTTCTTTTGGTGATTTATCAGCTTGGAGTCTACAGGGCCCAAAAATTGTCAGTGGCGGCGAAGGAGGTATTTTAACTACTAACAACAAAGAATTTTACTATCGAGCCCTTCTTCTCGGTCATTATAATAAACGATGTAAACAAGAAATTTCTCAGAACAACCATCTTTATAAATATGCCATGACTGGAATGGGTTTAAAATATCGATCCCATCCTCTTGCTGTTGCCATAGCTTATAAAATGTTTAAAAATTTAGAAAAATATTTAAAAGTCAAAAGATTTTTTGCAAACAAAATGATTAAAGCGTTAAAAGACGAAATTGGGATTTTATTTCCGCCAGCATTTTTCGATTCTAAAATTACACCTGCGTGGTATGGATTTGTTTTTCAATATAGAGCAGAAGAGATTGAGAATCTTCCTATTGAAAGATTTTTTGAAGCATTACAAGCAGAAGGATTAAGCGAGGTCGATAGGCCAAGTTCCACCTGTCCATTAAATCTTTTGCCTCTTTTCCAAAATCCGATTGAATTATTTCCTATTTACCAAAAGCACTACTTTTGTTATAAACCTGGAGATTTCCCAAAAGCAGAAAAGTTTTATCAAAACACTATTAAATTGCCTGTTTGGGCATCTAAAAATGATCTTAAATTTATAAATTTATATATTGCTGGAATAAAGAAAGTAATAAGAAATTATCGCACTTTATTATGAGAAAACCAATTATCCAAAAAGTAGTTTTAGCCGCGGTAATAATAAAGAATAATAAAGTCTTGATACTTCAAAGAAATAAAGATGAAGATATTTTTCCAAATATGTGGGAGCTTCCTAGCGGGAAAAAGAAACCACTAGAAACTTCTGAAAATGGTTTACTTAGAGAAGTAAAAGAAGAGACGGGATTAGATGTAAAAATTATTATGCCTTTCTTTGTTTTTGATTATCTAATTGAAAAACCAGAAGAAACCCGAGATTCTACTCAGATAAATTTTTTAGTTGAATCAACTGGCGATTATAAAGTGAAATTAAGTCCTGAGCATCAAAATTTTGCTTGGATTAGCAAAGATGAGATTGATAAGTATGAGTTGTCAGCAACCACAAAAGAAGTTATTAAAAAAGCTTTCGAACTAGTTCATAAATTAAATGAATAAATTGAATAAAAATAAGGAAAATAATCATTAGCCATCTATAATATTGAAAAATCAAAACAGGAAATTTAAAAACGTTAAACAAAAATCTATTCAAATAATTAGAAAGATATTTTAAAAAGCCTCTATATTTGATAAAGTAAGGACTAAAACTTGGTATCTAGCGCCGCAGGGGCACATTTTCGTGTTTTTTCGTTAATTTTTTAAAGAGAAAACAATTCTTTCTTGGTAAACCAATGCACAGCTTGATGTTCCTTATTGTTGACTTGAATTGTTTCTTGCAGATCGGTAGGTCTAGTAAGAAAATTGATTTGAGTGGTGTCCCGAATTTCATTTAGAGTCTCTACTACATACTCGAAAACTGAAATTGGACGTTCTACCACAATGGAAAGCCCAGTTTCTTCTTTGACCTCTCGCACGAGTGCCTTTATACTAGTTTCATTGAACTCACACTTTTCGCCAGTAAGTTCCCATAATCCCGGATAAACTTCCTCATCATCTTTTCTTTGAAGAAGTAATACCGATCCTTCTTTGACAATTACTGCAGCAACTACAATGCGGAAGGTGCGGAGAATTTCTTGTTTTTGTTTTCGTATTCTAACATTGTCTTTCATAGACCCAAATAACCAATACACAGTATAAAAATTATCTATAGATGTAAAATTCACTATCGTAATTTTTATTTTCTTTAAATCTTTTAATTTTTGAGAGCAAGCCCACTCGAAGGACGGGTGAGCAAAACAGCTTTAGAAAATTTTCGCGGTTTGGTTGTCAGCAGGCGGGGCAAAACCCCACCTGCCTAATTTCGGCATTTGGGACTTCTCTTTCTTGATTTATGAACTAAACTTGGTAAGATAATAAAGAAAATTTGAATTGGTTTATTTTGAACACTTGTTTCTTTACATTTAAAAATTTTTTTGTTAAACTAATTTCATTTAAAATATTAAAAAGCCGAGGTAGCTCAGTGGAAGAGCGCTTGCCTGAAGAGCAAGGCGTCCGGTGTTCGATTCACCGCCTCGGCACCCCCTCACTTGAATAAAGATATTTTAAAACAATGACAGAACAAACAATTATTAAATCGAAAAAGTATCAATTTCCCAATGAAATAACAGAAAATACTTGTTTAAAAGCAAAAGTTTTGGAAAAAAGCGGTCGTTTTTTATTGGTTGATTTATCTCCTTATGGAACAGGAATTATCAGAGGTTCGCAATTTCTTCAAGCAAAAGAAATGATTAAAAATATTGAAATTGGGGATGAACTGGTAGTTAAAGTCATTGAAAGAGAAAATGAAATGGGCTTAATTGAAGCGGCTTTTGAGCAAGTAAATCTTTCTCAATCCTGGGAAAAATTAAGAAAAATAAAAGAAGAAAATCAGGTCGTTTCTCTTGTTATTACTGAAGCGAATGCTGGTGGCTTAATAGGGAAATTAGAAGGAATTACAGGCTTTTTGCCTGTCTCACAATTATCTTTGGAACATTATCCTAGAGTTGAAAATGCCGATAAAGAAAAAATTCTCGAAAAATTGAAAAGTTTAATTGGTCAGGAAATTAAAATAAAAATTTTAGATTTGGACCCAAATACTTCAAAATTGATTTTTTCCGAAAAATTAGTTGAGCAAGATAAAATTAATGAAATCATAAAAAATTTCAAGGTCGGTGATGTTATTGAAGCTAAAATCTCCAAAATTGTTGATTTTGGCGCTTTTGTAACTTTACAAAATACTCCTTTTCCAATTGACGCCTTAATTCATATTTCAGAAATTCCTTTCGAAAAATCTGAAACAGAAAAAACCGAAAAAGAGACACCTCCTGAACAAATAGAAACTAAAGGAATTGAGGCAATTAGAAAAGTTTTAAAAGAAGGAGACATAGTAAAAGCAAAAATTACCAATATAAAAAATAATCGTCTCGCTCTTTCGCTAAAAAATATAGAGGAAAAATAAAAGATTAAAAAATCAACAAAAAAATCCCAGCGCTTGGCTGGGATTTTTTTGTTTTTCGTTATTATTTAACAGCTTCTTTCAATCCTTTTCCTGCCTTAAATTTAGGCACAGTCATTGCCGGAATGCTAATCTTCTCGCCGGTTTTTGGATTGACTCCTTGTCTGGCTGCTCTCTTCTTGGCGCTAAAAGTGCCAAAGCCGGTAATTACCACATCCTCTCCTTTGGACAAGGCTTTGGTGATTAAATCAAAAACCTCATTAACAATGTCTGATGCTTCTTTCTTGGAACAGGCTTTTGAAGCCACTGCCTCGATTAATCCTTCTTTTGTCATATTTTGTTTTACCCGCCAAAATTTTTATCCTCCAAAAACTTGGACGGGTGAATTTTTTAGATTTCGACCTTTAAATATATAGTATTATAGCACACTATCTCTTGTCAAGCAACAAAAGTATTTATTTAACGGGCAACTTCAATTACTCTTGTTTCTCTAATCACAGTGACTTTTATTTCGCCTGGATATTTTAATTCAGATTCTATTCGTTTGACAATATTTTGGGCTAATTTAAAGGCCTGTAAATCATCTATTTTTTCTGGAAAAACAAAAACCCGTAATTCTCTTCCCCCGGAAATTGCATAGGCTTTTTCTACTCCTTCAAAAGAAGTAGCAATCTCTTCTAAATTAGTCAATCTTTTTAGATAGGCCTCTAAACTATCTTTTCTTGCTCCTGGTCGAGAAGCGGAGATTGCATCGCTAGCATTAATAATTACTGCTTCAAGAGTTTCAGGTGGGTAATCACCATGATGAGACTGCATTGCTTTAATTACCTCCTCTGGCATTTGATATTTTTGAAGAATTCTTCTGCCTAATTCCAAATGAGTGCCTTCAATTTCTTGGTCCACGGCTTTCCCAATATCATGTAAAAGACCGGCCTTTTTGGCAATTTCAACCTTTGCACCCAATTCAGACGCCAAAGCGCCACTCAAGAGACATACTTCTAAAGAGTGGGCTAAAGCATTTTGGCCATAACTGGTCCTGAATTTCAAACGTCCCAATAGATGCACTATTTCTGGAGGCAAATCCAAAATTCCCGCCTCATAAACCGTTTCTTCCCCAGCTTTTTTAATTTCCTCTCTGATTTCTGCTTGGGCTTCTAGAACTTTTTCTTCTATTTTTGCCGGCTGAATTCTGCCGTCGGCAATTAATTTTTCCAACGCCAATCTTGAAATTTCCCTTCTTACCGGGTCAAAACTAGAGAGAATAATTGTTGAGGGTGAATCGTCAATTATCACTTCCACCCCAGTTAATTTTTCAAAATGTCTAATATTCCTTCCTTCGCGACCAATAATTTTTCCTTTTACATCGTCCGAGGGTAAATCAACAATCGAAGTCGTAATTTCGCTAACATTAGAATGGGCATATCTTTCAATAGCAGAGGCCATTATTTCTCTTGCCTTTTTATCTAATTCTTCTTTTTTCAAATCTTCATATTTTCTTAGAAGTTCCAAAATTTCTGCCTGATGTTCTTTTTCTACTCTTTCAAAAAGTTCGTTTTTGGCATCTTCTTTTGTCATTTTGGCAATCTTTTCCAAATTTTCTAATTCAGAGTTTTTTAAATTTTCTAATTCAGTTTTTAAATTCTGAATTTTCTCGTATATATCTTTAACTTCCTTTTCTTTCTCGTCTAAATCTAATTGCCTTTTGTCTAACAATGTTTCTCTTTCCAGCAATCTCTCTTCTAATTTATTCAATTGATTCTTCCGCTTTTTTTCCTCTTCTCGCGCTTCTTCTAAAATCTTATCCGCTTTATCTTTTGCTTCTGATACTAAATTTTTCGCTTCTTCTTTAACTTTTTCCAAACGAACCTTCAATTTTGCCTCAACTGAATTAGCCTGCTTCTGGGCTAAACTCTGCCTAATGAAATATCCCAAAAGTATTCCTCCTAAAGCAGAAATAATTATAAATAAAAAATTAGTCATAATAGTGAATGACAGTTTATCTCAGGTTTTTATCTAAAACTATCCTAATTTGAAATCAAACCCTAAAAAAGCCAGTTTAAGTTTGACACTCGCAGAAGAAATAATAAACAAAAAAAATGGAAAAATAGAAAATTTCATAGTCTAAATCTCGCTAGAAGCCTTAAATCCAATCTTTTGGGGTAAAACCGAGAGAATAACTGCCAAAGTTAATTTTTTCAACCATTTAAATTTCAAATACTTTTCTATTATAGCAAACTACTTTTTTCTTGTCAAAAATTTCCAAAAATTTTTCAAAAGGAGTATAATA
>DAOSBJ010000013.1:0-8240 GCA_035360795.1 Minisyncoccota bacterium | reverse complement strand
TTTATTGTATGCCTTTAAGTTCAAAAATTTGTTTAGTAATTTTAGACGGCTGGGGAATCGGCCAAGATAATTTTTCCAATGCTATCTATCAAGCGAAAACTCCTTTTATTGATGAGATTAAAAAATTCTATCCTTCAACTACTTTGCAATCTTCAGGAATTGCGGTTGGCTTGCCATTTAATGAGGCTGGCAACAGTGAAGTTGGACATTTAACTTTAGGCACAGGACAGATTATTTATCAATATTCAGTGAGAATTTCTCAAGCGATAAACAATAAAACTTTTTTTCAAAATCCATCTTTAGTTGAAACTTTAAAGTATGCTAAAGAACAAAATAGTTCACTGCATTTAATTGGTCTCTTGAGCGATGCCTTGGTTCATAGTTCTTACGAGCATCTTTTAGCTTTAATTGACATGGCAATGCAATGGAATATAGAAAAAGTAAATCTTCATTTATTTACTGATGGCCGGGATTCTCCGCCAACCGCCGCCAAAAACCTTCTTAAAAAACTTCATTTAGATTTAGAAAGCAGACAAAATACTAGAATTGCTTCTCTAAGTGGCAGATTTTATGGAATGGATAGAGATAAAAATTATAATCGGACGCAAAAAGTTTATGATTTACTTGTTTTTGGCAAAGGCAAAACTGCTACTAATCCAATTGATTATCTTGACAATTCGTATAAAGAAAATATTACTGACGAATTTATTATTCCGGCAATCATTAACCCTCCTAATGAAGACATCTCTTCAAAACTTATTAAAGAAGGAGACGGAATAATTTTCTTTAATTTTCGGGAGGAAAGAATGAGACAATTAGTAGAATGTTTTGTCGACCCTTATTTCAACCAGTTTCCAATCAAGAAATTTGAAAAAGTAAAAATCGCCACGATGACCCAATACCGCAAAGACTTCAATACTTTAGTGGCTTTTCCACCCCAAAAAATTTCCACTTGTTTAGCAAAAGTTTTATCCGAAAATCAAAAAAGACAACTGCATTTGGCTGAATCGGAAAAATACGCTCATGTCACTTACTTTTTCGACGGCTTAAGAGAAGAACCTTATCCAGGCGAATATTGGGTGATTGTGCCCTCTCTTAAAACCCTTCATTTAGAAGATTATCCTGAGTTAATGGCAGAAAAAGTCAGCGAAAGGTTGCTTCAATCTTTTGAAGAAAATATTTATGATTTTACTTTAATTAACTATGCCAATCCTGATTTAATTGGCCATACGGGAAACATTAAAGCCGGTATTGCCGCGGCTGAAGTTATTGACAGAGAACTTCAAAAAATAGTCAGTTATGGCTTAAATTATGACTATACTTTTTTAATTACCGCTGACCATGGCAATCTTGAAAGAATGGCTAATCCTTATACTGGCGAAATAGAAACTGAACACGACGTAAATCCTGTACCTTTTTATTTAGTAGACAACCGTTATAAAAGACAAACTCCCAGAACTAAGGAAGAAATTAAAAACATTGAAAGAACTGCCGGCGGGATGCTGGCTGATGTCGCGCCAACTATTTTGGAACTTTTTAATTTAAAAATTCCTCCGGAGATGACTGGCCAAAGTCTACTTCCTCTTTTGGGAATCTACTAAAATCAAACCAATTAAATAAAAAATAAATATAAATATAAAAATAAAAATAAAAATAAAAATAAAAACCGCTCCTGAAATATCAGGAGCGATTTTTTAATTCTTAATAATTTGAGTTATATCAAATCTTCATCTGATGATTCGTCTGATTCAGGTTCAGTATCTTCTCCATAATAATCTTCTTCATCATTATCTTCTTCTAATTCAAAGGCTTCTTTCGGCGCTCCGCATTTCGGACAAACCCAATCTTCCTTTAAATCTGCAAATTTAGTACTTTCTACGGCTTCGTCATAAATATAGCCGCAAGCGCTACATTTGTATTTCATTTTGATTTAATTTAATTTTAAGCAATAAACCTTAAAAGAATTAACTTCTAAGGTATCGACCTTAAAAAATTAAGTGAAATTTAAAAAATTTTGACCTTCTTGCCCGCCCAAGTTTTGAGTTTTGAGCTATTTTTGTATCTATTTTAAAGCCTATTTTAAGTTTGTCAAGAGATAAATGAAAAATTTGACTATTTAGAAGTTTAGTGATATAATGAAAATAAGCACATTGAAAATTTCAATAATTATAAAGACACTGAGGATATCTACTCGCCTGTGCTCTTGGTCGGCTAGACCAAGGGTACTTGCTTGAGGATGATACTCGTGGCCGTATTATTCTTAGAAAGGAAAAGGAGGTAAAAGGTGCTCCGGGGTCACCTCCCATTTTATAAAAAATTATAGGAGGTAAACAATGGAAGAAAATGTTCTAAAAAAATTATTCGAGGAATATTTTGGTTATCCACCCGACAAGCTGATGATCCAGAGGCTTCAAATAGATATAGAGAAATTGTCCTCCCTTCCTGATAGCAATGAAAGTTCAATTATAAGAGACACGAAAGAAGAATACATAAAGAGAATCGGCCGCCTCTTTCCCTCAATTGCTAATTTTCTTAGATCATTATAGAGGAAATAAAAATGTTTATAGGAAATACACAACGAGGATTTTATTGTCCATTACTGTCTTTAAGAAGGAATTGTCGTAATAGTGGTAAACCATGCAACTTCCTTTCCCTTGGTGATCCAAAAAATTTAGATGAAAATATTGAAGAAAATATTGAAAAATGTCTAAAAGTTCTAAAGGCTCTAGAGCTAAAAATAAAAAATGATCAAAGATTAAAGCTAAAACAGTCAATAAAAAAACTAGAGGAGATAAAAAAACTGGAGGTGGAAAAATAAAACATATAGGGGGATACAATTTCCCCCTTTTTTATTTTCTAAAATTTAGAAAACCAGTTGGGTTTTCATTATAAATGAAATTTTTAGATACGGCTGCGGGGCCTGGATTCGAACCAGGATCAAAGGCTCCAAGGGCCTCTGTGCTACCATTACACCACCCCGCAAAAATTAAAAAATTATACTTTAAGGTACTTATTAATTGCCAAGAAACTGGAAATTATTCCCAAAAACATTGAAAAACAAGTTTGGACTAAAAAAATAAATCCAAAATTGCCCCAGAAATAATGAGCAAGTTGAAAACCGGCAAAGACCATTTCAAATTTTGGTGAAAGCCAAATTATTAAAGGAGTAAAAATTATCAATGTAATCAGAGAGGCAAAAAATCCCTGAAGAGCGCCTTCTAACAAAAATGGCCAGCGAATAAACCAAGGGGTAGCGCCAACCAATTTCATTATTTCTATCTCTTCATGTAAAGCAAAAATTGCCATTCTGATAGTGTTAAAACCAATGATTAAACTAATAAAAACTAAAACTAGCATTGCTCCAATTGAACCCAATTGGATTGTTCTTGATAAAGTATGAATTTGGCTAATCACCCGCTGATTTTCCGCCAAATCAATGGTAATTAACTTATCTTTAAAAGGAGAACTATTAATATCTTCAACAATTTTCTGATACTCTTGAGTGCCCTTTGCTTTAATGTTTAAAGATGGAGACAAAGGGTTTTCCCCTAATTCTTCCAAGGCTTTCTTGATTAAAGGATTAGAAGCAGTTCTTTCTTCAAAATTTTTTAAGGCTTCTTCTTTTGAAACATAATCAATTGAAGCAATTTCTTCTTTTCCTAAAAGTTCATCTCTAATTTTTAAAATATCTTCTTCAGGAATTTCTGGTTTAAAATACAAACTAATATCCACTTTTTGTTTAAGATAATCAACTAAATAATTGGCAGCGTAATTAAAAATTAAAATTGAGGTAAACAGGGTCGTACTTACTACTAACATTACAATGCAGGCGATTGTCAACCAACTGTTTCTTTTTAAACCTTTAAAAGCCGTTTGAAAAATTCTTTTGAGAATAGTCCACATATTTAAAAATTAAAAATTATAAATTAAAAATCTATATTAAATATTTCCCTTTTTTTTCATCGCGAATAACTCTTCCATTTTCAATGCTAATTACTCTTTTATTCAAAGTGTTAACCACTTCTTTATCATGGGTAGCCAAGATAACCGCCGTTCCTAATTCATTGATTTTTAAAAGCAATTTAATAATTTCCCAGCCATTTATTGGGTCTAAGTTGCCAGTTGGCTCATCAGCCAAAATAATTTCCGGCCGATGAATTAAAGCTCTAGCCAAAGCCACTCTTTGCTTTTCACCAGAAGATAATTGATAAGGAAAATTATCCATTCTATCCTGCAAATTAACTAATTTTAAAAGTTCTTTCGCTTCTTTTTTCACCACTGCTTCTGGATAACCTGTTGTTTCTAAAGCGAAAGCCACATTTTCATAAGCAGTTTTGCTATTTAAAAGTTTAAAGTCCTGAAAAATCATTCCCATTTTTCTTCTCAATTGAACCACTTCTTTTGGTTTTAATTTAAAAATATCTTTTTCTTCAAAAAATACCCGGCCTTTGGTCGGTTTTTCTTCGTGATAAAGAATTTTTAAAAGCGTAGTTTTTCCTACCCCTGAACGACCAACCAAACAAACAAATTCTCCTTTTTCCACCTCAAAAGTAACATTGTCTAAAATAACAGTATCTTTATAACTTTTTGAAACATTTTTGAAATAAACTAAAGACATAAAAAATAAGTCAAAATTCAAAAGTCAAAATTCAAAATTAATAGATAGAAATCCAAATTCCAGACAATTCTTAAATTATCAGTTCCAATTCGCCATCTAAAACTTGCTCTACAATATTGTGCCATTTTTTGCCTGTTTTTTCATCCCGAATCATTTTATAAGGATGAAGAATATAAGAGCGAATTTGATTTCCCCATTCAATTTTTACTTTTTTCCCTTTTAACTCCTCTAAAGTTTTTGCTTTTTCTTGTTGGGCTAACTGAAAAATTTTACTTCTTAAAATTTCTAAGGCTTTCTCTTTGTTTTGGAATTGGCTTCTTTGTGACTGAGAACTAACAACAATAGAAGTTGGTTTATGCTTAATTCTGACCGCAGTTTCAACCTTCTGGACATTCTGTCCACCTGGCCCTGAAGAGCGAAAAGTTTCTATTTCTAAATCTTCTTCTTTGATTGGCATTTCTTTTGCTTCAATAATCGGTAAAACCTCCACTAAAGCAAAGGAAGTATGGCGGAGTTTTTGGCTGGAAAAAGGTGAGATTCTTACTAATCGGTGAACTCCGTTTTCATTTTTCAAAATTTTGTAAACATCTTTTCCGATTATCTGAACAGTAGCATTATTAATTCCATTATAACCATTATCTTTTATTTCAATTGGAATGAACTTCCAGCCTTTTTTCTCCGCGTATCTTTGATACATCCTTAAAAGCATTGCTGCCCAATCTTCAGCCTCTTTTCCGCCAGCGCCAGCGTAAATAGATAAACTGACATTTCTTTCGTTATAAATTTCGTCATTTTTCTTCGCAAAATCATTCATTTTTTAATCTTATAATTTTAACAAAAATTGACTAAAAAAACAACCATTTGAGGTTGTTTTTTAAAACAACTTATAGTCAAATTTAAATTAGAAGTTTAAACTCTGGCTTTGAATTTCCACTTTCTCGAAATTTACTTCTTTTTCAAAAAACATTTTTGTTATTTCTTCAAACCTCTGAGAATGGGCCGTAACCAAAAATTTCACTTTACCTTCTCTTTTTAATCTTTTTTCCATTTCCGGATGCCTCCATAAATAATCTTTTAATTTTAGCGGCACAATTTTTTCTTCGGAAATTAGACGTACTCCTTTGCCAATATGTTTTTGAATTTTATCTTTTATTAAAGAATAATGGGTACAGCCTAAAATTAAAGCCCCAATATCTTTTTTTCTCAAGGGAGATAGATATTTATCTAAAATCAAATCCAACCCTTGCCAATTTAATTCCCCGGCTTCAATAATAGGAACCAGCAAAGGGCAACTACTAGTAAAAACTTTTGCTTCGGGCTTAAGTTTTTTTATTTCTCTTTCGAAAGCACCAGAATTAATTGTCGCTTCGGTGCCAATAATTCCAATCCGATTGTTAAAACTTTTTTCGCAAGCCTCTTCTACTGCCGGCCTTATCACTCCTAAAACTCGACGTTCAGGATAATTTTTGGGCAAATATTCCTGTTGAATTCTTTTTAAAGCCACACTGGAAGCAGTATTACAAGCCAAAATAATCAGTTCGCAACCTTTTTTAAATAAATAATCCACTGCTTCTTCAGTGAATTGATAGATTATTTCTGGAGAGCGAGAGCCATAAGGCACCCGGGCATTATCTCCCAAATAAAGATAATTATAATCGGGCAGTTCTTTTAATAACTCCTTGAAAATAGTCAATCCTCCTAATCCCGAATCAAATACCCCAATCATTACTTTTATTTTATCACAAAATCATTTAAAAAGCGATTAAAAAAACCCTTGCTTAAAACAGAAATTTTTAGTACAAATCAATGAATGAATGGCATTAGTGCCTATTTTAAATAAATAAGTTAAAACTCACCTTTTTCATAATCTTTTTTGAATTCTTCCCAATCATGATATTCTTTTATTTTTTCAGCCGTTGGTATTGGCTCCAACGACTCTTCTGTAAAATCAATTGGAACCCACTCGTTAGTCTGAGGATTATAAAATTCTAACCAGGCATGCCTACTTTCCCTTTCTTTAGGAAGGTTTTTTTGCTCTTGTAATATTCCATGAATAAATTTAACTGGTATGCCGAATTTCCTTAAAACTGTCCCAAAAATTTTTGTGTAAGAACCACAAGAAGCCATCCCCCTATTTATCATCTCCTTTAAAGAAGTAAATCTAGAATCAGATAGCGATTTCGCTTTATCTTTTTTATTATTTTTATAAAAATCTTCCCATAAAGTTTCTCTTGCCCTTAAAAAAACCTGAAGCAAGTCTTTTTCTTCTTGCATAGAATTTTCTATTTGTTCCCAGAATTCTTTTGGAAGATCTTCTTTTATTTCTAAATATTCTTTAAATTTCTCATTATCTATATTGTGATATTCTAATGGTTTTATGTTTTCTAAAATATCTTTTAGTTTTTCCTTACCTTCTTTACTTTCTTCTATGTTTTTTGGAGGTTCTATTTTACTGTTCATTTGGTTATTAAAAGGATTTTCTATAGACATAAATTTATATAATTTTTATTACTCTCTATTTTACCACAAAATCATAAATTTCAACATTTAATCAAAAAACCCCTCTCGGGGCTTTTTGAAAAACAAATTTTTAAGCTTAGTAGCAAACAGGACTAAAAGTTTCTTGAGATTCTAATTCCTCTAAACCAGGAATTAGTTCTAAATCTTCGATTGGCACTGCTGGCTTTGGAACCTCATATTTTACTTCTTTATTAAGAGGAATTTCTGAATTTTTCATTTTTAAGGGCGTTAGATTATTAATCCAATCATTGAATTTTTTCCAAGACACTTTATCTGAACTCAAAGCCTTTTCATAAACTTTCCACCAGTCAATTCTGGTTCCCCCTAAATAAGCGTGAGAAACCAAAATCATATTAGTTGGTTTCATTTCAATGCTTCCTTCAACCACCTTGCCAAAATCCTCACTTGATGCTCCTCTTGCCCATAAACTATAATCGCACAAAGAGCCAGTACCCATTTCTTCAAAAGGAACATTGGAAATAGAAATAATTTTCACTTTATATTCTAAAGGAGAATAAACAATGGCTTCAACCCCTTTAGTTCCTCTGGCTAAAACATATTCAATACCCAAAGCATCTGCTGCCTTTAAAGTGTTTTCATCGTAAGCAAAATATCGGCTAGAAAAAATTCTCATTGGTTTACCTGTAACTTTTTCCACCAATTCTTTTGTTTCTTTCATAATTTGAAATTGCCTGTCATAAGGCATATCCCAAAATGGAGCCTCACCATAATTTCCTGCTATCTCATATCCTTTTTCTGCTAATCTCTTAAAAGTTTCCGGACATTTCTCCAAAATATTTTTTTGAACAGAGACCAAAGCATTTAAGTTTCTCTGGTCCAATTGTTTTTCCCACCACCAAACTCCTTTAATTTCTTCAAATTCTATCAACATAATCAAACCGTTTGTTTTTTTAGTTTTTACTTCTTTTAATGGTTCAGTTGGTCTCTCCACAAGAACAGGCTGTTGGAGAGATTTAAAATAGCCAATTAAAAGTAGGGCAATGACTATAATAATTAAAGAAATAACAGTGGATTTTTTCATATTTTTATTATTAATTTTATTTTTATTATATCATACCTGTTTAAAAAATCAAAAAACCTC
>DAOSBJ010000012.1:0-17395 GCA_035360795.1 Minisyncoccota bacterium | reverse complement strand
ATGTTTATTTATAAAATTAAAAATTACAAAATTAAAAATTGTTTTCGTGGAGTTGCCTCTCTTATTACGGTTATTTCTTTAGGGACTTTAATTTTTATTGTTTCTTTAGCCACCAGTATTCTTGCTTATTACTCAAATTTAAATATAGATTCCAATAAAAAAGCCATCATCGCAAACTATGCTGCTTATAGCGGGCTTCAGGATGCCCTGTTAAAATTAGAAAGAAATAAAGATTATAGTTCTTCTTTTAATTTAAGCGTTAATGGGACTAATGATGTTTCGGTAACTGTTTCTGGTGGAACGATTACTAGCACCGCTACTTTTTCCCAAATTAGTAAAAAATTGCAGACAGTAGTTGTTATTGATTCTACCACTGGACTAATTACCCCCACTTCAACTGTTGAGTTAACTTTATGAAAAACAATGTTCAAAAGAAGTTTAAAATTGATTGGCAAAAGTTATTAGTGCCAGATTTTAGAATTTATGGCGTTTCTTTAACTGATTATGAGATTAAAATTTTCTGCTTTGATAAATCTTTAAATAAAATTACTAAAGTAAATAAATTCGCTTTGCCAAAAGGAATTATTAAAGAAGGTATCCTCCAAAATCCCGAGGCTTTAAAATCTTTTTTTAGTTCTTTAAAGGAAAAACTCTGGCAAAAAGAAAAAAATGTTTGGTTGATTCTATCACTACCATCAGCAAATTTTTATATTAATTATTTTTCTCTGCCAGAATTAGGCGATACCCAATTAAAAGATGCTATAATTTTCAACACCCAGATGATGGCTCCTTTGCCACTAGAAGAATCCTATTTCGACTGGGAAGACTGGGGTCCTTCTGAAAAAGAATTTGAAAAAGAAATTTTTATTGCTTTGGGAATCAAAAAACAAATTGAACCATATTGGGAAATTTTAAAAGATTTAAACTTTAAAATAGTTGCTATTGAGCCTTTTGCTTTGTCCTTAACCCGTTTCGTTTATAATTTTTTGGAAAAAGAAGAGCCGGTTTTAATTATTGAAGTAAGAAACGATGGAGTAGAATTTGTAATTAGCGAAGGAAGCAAATTGATTTATTTTGATTATGATTCTTGGCATGAAATTTTTGGCCAAAATATTCCTCAAAAAATTCTTCCTTCGCATCTAGAAAAACATTTTTTAAATGAAATCCCAATGATTTTGAATTTTTATTCTTTAAAAAGACAAAGAGCGTTAACGAAATTTCTTTTTTTAAACGAGAGTGACCAATTAGTCAATTATTTTAATGACTGGGTGACCAAAAATTACAACTTAACTCCATTATCTTTTACTCTTCCTCCGGCATTAAAAAATCTTAAAAGAGACTGGGCAGCAGTAGTTGGTTGCGCTTTGCGGGGGTTGATTCCGCGCAGAAAAGATACGATTGTTTCTTTGGCGCCAATTCAAACTGAAGAAGATTATTATCAATCGCATTTAATAAGGGTGATTTCTTTATGGCTTAAAATAATTATAACAGTTGTGGGTTGCTTTACAGTAGTTTATGGTCTTTTGGATTATACTTTATTTGCAAATATGGAAAAAAAATTAGCAGGCGAGATTTCGCAGCCAATCAATCCAATTATTTTACAAAAGCAAGAAGAATTGCAAAGATCAGCCGATGAGTTTAATGCTTTGGTTAAAAAAGTAGAAGCAATTAATACTTATAAAAAAGATTTTTCTCTTATTTTAAATGAAATCACTAATGAAGCAAGAGATACGATTAATTTGAAAAGAATTTTTATTACTGATAGCGGCGCTTTTAACATTACTATCACTGGTGAAGCCAAGTCAAAAGAAACAGTCGTTAAATTTAAGCAAAAACTGGAAGAGAAGCAAATTTTAAAAGACGCTTCTTTGCCCCTTGAGGCCCTAGTAGAAACTCCCGAAGGAGTAAGTTTTATTTTAAACGGAAAATTATAAAGCTTTTAGATATTGCTTAAAAGCTTATTATTTTTAACCCAGAGGAATAAGTTCATAGCGCGGCTCTGCGAGCGAGCGGGCATGGTCCGAGCACTCAACTGCGTTGGGTGCTCGGGAGCGAGCGAGCAGCGCCAGTGAGCGAGCGCGCTGGGCGAGCGAACGGTAGCGAGAACTTATTCCTCTGGGTTAGGTATATCTTTTATGAAAATTACTTTTTTTGGTGGCATAAATGAAATCGGCGGAAATAAAATTTTAGTAGAGGAAAAAGGGACCTCTATTTTTTTAGATTTTGGCAAAAGTTATAAAGAATCTTCGCTTTATTTTGAAGAATTTGTTAGTCCAAGAGCAGTCCATGGAATTAAAGATTACTTGGCTTTGAATTTGATTCCTCAAAAACAGGGGATTTATCGTAAAGACCTAGTTGAAATTTTAGAAAGAGAAAATCAGGATATATCTTCTTATGATAAATTATCTTTATCGGCAATTCTACTTTCTCACCCCCATATGGACCACGCCGGTTATCTTTCTTTTATTGACGAAAAAATCCCTGTTTATTTAACTAAAGAAAGTCTTTTGGTATTAGAGACTTTTAACATCATTAAGCCCTCTAATTTGGAGAATGAAATTTTTGAAATAAGTTATCCTCATTATCTTGACTGCAAAAAAAGAAAAAAACAAAAAAGAAATTTTAAAGAAGTTTCAAATTTAAAATCATTTAAAATTGGCAGTTTAGAGATAGTGCCGATTGCTGTTGACCATTCTGCCCCTGGGGCAGCAATGTTTTTAATTAAATCCAAAAATAAAAAAATTCTTTATTCTGGAGATTTTCGGTTGTCGGAAATGAAAAAGGAATATTTAGAAAAAGTGACTGATTATCTTAAAAAAGAAAAGATTGATTATTTTTTGTGTGAAGGAACACGAATTACAGAAAATAAAGTTTTAAGAGAAGAAGAAGTTTACAGTAAAGCCCAAGAAAGGATTTCCAATATTAAAGGGTTAATTGTTGCTGATTATTCTTTAACAGATACTACTCGCTTTTTAACTTTGCAGAACTTAGCCAAGTCAATAAAAAGAAAAATGGCGCTGCCGTTTAATTACTTTGGTTATTTGATTTTTCTTAAAGAAAAAGGGTTCAAGATAGATATTTCAAAAGATATTATTTTGTATGGGAAGAAAAAATCAAAATTGAAAAAATGGGAGAGAGATTTAATTAAAAAATACCCATCTGTTGAAGCCGAAGAGATTCAAAAGAATCCAAAAAATTATTTTGTGATTTTAAACTTTTATCAAATTCAAGAACTGATTGATTTAAAGCCGGATGAAAATTCTTATTTTTTACGAGCTATTACCGAGCCTCATTCAGAAGAAATGGAAATCTCTGAAGCAAGATTTGTCAATTGGATTAAGTATTTTCAAATGCAAGGTTTAACAGAAGAGGGAAAATTTGAAAGAGCGCATATTTCTGGTCATATCTCGGGCAAAGAACTAAAAGAATTTATTTCAAAAATCCAACCTCACTGTATTATTCCTATTCACACCGAGCAGCCGGAAGAATTCAAAAAAATGCATAAAAATGTCATAATAGTAGAGAGAGGAGAAACCTTAGTTTTATAATTTTCAATTTTCAATTTACAATTTACAATACATTTTCAATGATTTAATGTTCCAATGTTTGAAAATTGATTAATTGTAAATTCAATGAAAATTGTAAATTATAAATTATAAAATTGTATTTATGCTTATCGATGGCAAACAACTTTCTCTAGAGATATTAGACCAATTAAAACAAGAAAGAAAAACAATTGCCAAAAAAATCCGTTTGGCAGTGGTTTTAGTTGGAAAAGATCCTGCTTCTTTGTCTTTTATTAAACAAAAAGAAAAAATTAGTCAAAAACTGGAAATTGATTTTCGTTTGTATCAGTATCCTTTAGATATAAAAACGAAGGAATTAAGAAAAAGAATTTCTGAAATTTGCCGACAAAACATTAATCGGGGAGTGGTAGTTCAATTACCCTTGCCCCAAAAAATTAAAAGTCAGTCAGTGCTTAATGCAGTTTTGCCATTAAAAGATTGCGATTGTTTGTCAGAGAAAAATTTAGGCCAATTTTACACTTCAAGAAGTAAAATTTTACCGCCAACAATTGCCGCGATAAAATTTATTTTGGAAAAATATCAAATTCCTATCAGAGGAGAAAATGTTTTAGTCATTGGCAGAGGACAATTAGTAGGAAAACCAGCTGCTTTGTGGTTTATAAACGAAGGGGCAACCACTATTATTTCAACCAGTAAAACTAAAAATTTAAAAGAATTATTAAAATGGGCAGATATTATTATTACTTCTGCCGGGGTACCAAATTTAATCACTGGCGATGAGGTAAAAGAAGGAGTAGTGGTAATTGACGCGGCGGTTGTTTCTGAAAATGGCCAATTAAAAGGCGACTGCGATTTTGAGTCAGTTAAAGAAAAAGCCAAAATTATTACTCCTGTGCCAGGAGGAATTGGTCCCCTAACAGTGGTTTTCTTATTTAAGAATTTGCTGACATTGGCCAAACTCCAAAAAAAATAGTATAATGTTTTGTATCCTGTATCTATTATTTATTATTTTTTATTTTTTATTTTTGATTTATTATGTGATTTATTATTATGTTTGACATTTTAATTAAAAAAGGATTAGTGTTTGATGGTTTGGGCAATAAACCTCAAAATTTGGATTTGGCAATTCAGAACGGAAAAATTTTAAAAATAGGCAATTTTAAAAATGAAAAAGCAAAAACAGAAATAAATGCTTCTAACCAATATATCTGTCCTGGTTTTATTGAAATTAACAGTTTAGCAGATAGAGATTTCAGTATTTTTTTGAAACCAAAAGCAGAAAATTATTTGCTTCAGGGGGTAACGACAGTTATTGGTGGCGCTGGTGGCGCTTCGCTTTATCCTTTAATTAGCGGCTCTTTGGAATCTTTAAACAAATGGCTTAATTATCGACAGATTAACATTAAATGGCAAAAATTAGCCGATTTTTTTACTATTTTAGAAAAAAGAGGCTTGACGGTGAATTTTGGGAGTTTAATTAGTTGGGCAACGCTTAGAAGCGATTTCACAAATCGAGAATTCAGGACTTTATCAAAAGAAGAAAAGGAAAAATTAAAGTTTATGGTAGAGGAAAGTTTAAAAGAAGGAGCATTAGGAATTGCTTTTGCTTTAGGTTCAGAAGAAGAAAGAGTGGTGGGAATAGAAGAAATTTTGGAAATAGGGGAAATTGTTAAAAAATTTAAAGGCTATTTGGGTTTTAGTTTAAGAGATGAAGGTAATGGTTTTTTATCAAGTTTAAGAGAAGTTTTGGAAGTAGCGGAAAAAGGAAAATTGCCAATAGAAATATACCAACTAAAAGTTTTTGGCGAAAATAATTATTTTTATTTTAAAGATGCTTTAAAACTTATAAAAGAGATAAACGAGAATGAACAACTTGTTAATTTTGATACTTCACCTTATGAAACCACTATTCTGCCTTTAATGTCATTTTTGCCTGACTGGGCAGCAATCGGCGGTTGGTCTGTTTTCTTAAAAAATATTCGGGAAAAAATTATCTTTCAGAAACTGATTCAAGACTTAAAAAAGAACAGAAATCTTATCAGCGATTTAATTATAACCAGTTCTGAAAATGAACCGTTTTTTATTGGCAAGAGTATAAAAGAATTGGCAAAAAACTTTAATTTAACAGTTGAAGAATCTCTAATAAAAATTTTGGAAATAAATAATGGCCGGGCTTTTGTTTTTTCTAAAAATCTTTCGCCAGAAAATGTTAAAATGGCAGTTACTTCTGATTTTTCTTTTATCTCAGGGGAAAGCGGATTTTATGATAGAGAAGAAAAGTGTCAAACCTTAATCCACCCAAAGTCCTTTGATACCTTTGTAAAATTTTTAAATGATTATTCATTTAAAAATAAAATTCTTTCTCCAGAAGAAGCGATTTATAAAATTACCGGCAAAGTGGCAAAAAAAATTGGATTAAAAAACAGGGGAGCGATAAAAGAAAACAATTGGGCTGACATTGTGATTTTTTCTCCGGAAAAATTAAATTCTTTGGCAAATTACAAAAATCCTTATCTTTCTCCCTTGGGAATTGAAACCGTAATTATTAATGGAAAAATTGCTTATGATAAAGGAATTGTTAGCGAGGAGAAAACTGGTCAAATTATTAAGCATTAAGTTGCCTTTTCTTGATATTATTGGTATAATTTAATTTACTTTTAAATTTGTATTTTTAAATTTTATCTTTTATTTTTTATGCTTGTCCGTCATTTAGGCATAGATTTAGGGACTGTCAATACTTTGGTTTTTATTCCCAAAAAGGGTGTCGTTATAAACGAGCCCTCTATTGTTGCTATTACTGTTGATGATAATAAAATTTTGGCAATTGGCTTAGAAGCCAGAGAAATGTTAGGCAGAACTCCAGAAGTAATTAAAACCTATAAACCCCTAAAAGATGGGGTGATTGCCGATTACCGGATTACTCAGGCAATGCTTAAATATTTTATTGATAAAGCCCTGGGGCCTTGGCGTTTAGTTAAACCAGATGTTGTCATTTCAGTTCCTGCCGGAATTACCTCAACCGAACAAAGGGCAGTAATTGAAGCCGCCAGAGAAGCTGGCGCAAAAGAAGCATATGTAGTCAGAGAACCAATTTTAGCGGCTTTAGGCGCTGAAGTGCCGATAAACTCTCCTCAAGGGAATATGATTGTCAATATTGGCGGTGGAACAACTGAAGTGGCGGTAATTTCTTTAGGGGGAATTGTCAGTTGGTTTTCAGTGAGAGTGGGAGGAATTAAAATGGATGAAGCAATCGCTGATTATATAAAGAAAAAATATAATTTAGCAGTTGGCGAAAGAACCGCCGAAAATATAAAAATGGAAATTGGCACTGCCTTGCCCTTAAAACAAAAGCAGGAAATGGAAATTAGGGGATTGGATTTGAGCGAAGGTCTGCCAAAGAATATTATTATAAATTCAAACGAAATTGTTGAAGCAATTCAAACACCGCTTCAAGAAATTATTAAAGCAGTCAAATATGTTTTAGCTGAAACGCCTCCGGAATTAGCGGCTGATATTATGGAAAAAGGAATGTTTATTTCTGGCGGCGGCGCTCTTTTAAAAAATATTGATGCTCTTATTACAAAAATGACTGGGGTACCAAGTTATATTGCCGAAGAACCTCTTTTTTGCGTTGCCAAAGGAACAGGGGTAATTCTAGACAACTTAGAACTTTATAAAAGAAGTATTACCACCTATCGGTAAATTAGAAATTAGAAATTTATATTATCCCTATCAATTCTATTTCTTTTTATGATATTTCCTAATGAAAGAGTTAAAAAGTTTTTAGAAAATTTACTTGAAAACCAGGAATCCCAAATTCAGAGTATGCTTTTTTGGGGAGAAAAAGGAACTGGAAAAATGACAACTGCCTTAAATTTTGCCAACTCTTTATTATGCTTAAATCAAAAAAAATGGGATGGTTGCGGAAATTGTGTAAGTTGCCAATTGCTCAAGAGGGGGCTTCATCCTGATTTAAAAATTATTGATACTACCCAAGATACTATTTCAATTGATGAAATTAAAGGCAAAGAAGCAGAAAACAAAGAAGGTTTGATTCAATTTTTATCTTTCTATCCTCAAATTTCTTCCTTTAGAGTTGCAATTATTAATGAAGCGGAAAAACTTACCTTAGATGCCCAAAATGCTTTTTTAAAAACTTTAGAAGAACCGCCAACTCATTCAATTATTATTTTAATTTCATCAGAGATAGACAAATTGCTTGAAACGGTTTCCTCGAGGCTTTTGACTTTAAGATTTAATCGTCTACCAAAAGAAAAATTAAAAAAATACCTCATTAAAGAATACTCCTTAGAAGAAAAAATGGCAGAGAAAATCGCTTCTCAAAGTAATGGTAAAATAGGTTTAGCAGTCAAACTTTTAGACAAAGAGTTTATCAAAAAGAGAAATGAATTATGGCAGGAATTTTCAGAAATGCTCAACAATAATTTTATTTTTCGCTCTTTATATTTAGAAAATAAATTAAAACTCATCAAAAAACAACAAGAAACCCAAGATAAAGAAGGAAAAGATACCTCTCAAATAAAAGAAATAATCAGTGTTTGGTTAGAGAATTTAGAAAGAGAGATTACTCAGAAAAAGGAATTGCCATTGACGCAGGAAGAGAAAATAAAATTGGCAAAAGAACTGTTGAATGCTTATAACTTAATTAGTTCTTCTAACATTAATATTCAACTTCTTTTGGAAAATATATTTTTAACTGTTTAAAATGTCTTTGTTGGGACAGACATCCTTAATACTTAGTTAATTCAATGTCTTCTGAGATTACAAAAAATTTAGAAAAGGCGGTTGAAGAAATGACTCAATCTTTCCATGAGGCGATTTTAACTTTAAGAACGTCGCGGCCATCGCCGTCGCTGGTAGAAAATATTTCGGTTGAATCTTACGGCAGTTTTTCACCATTAAAGCATCTTGCCTCAATTGCCATTATGCCGCCAAATGTTATTACGATTGAGCCTTGGGATAAATCGCTTTTAAACAATATCAAAAAAGCAATTGAAGTTTCTAATTTAGGTCTCTCGCCGCAGATAGATGGTAATCAGTTGCGGCTTTATCTTCCGCCCTTAACTAAAGAAAGGAAAGGGGAATTAATTAAACTTCTAAATCTTAAAAAAGAGGAATTTAGAGTTAAACTTCGCCAATTAAGAGAAGATGCTTTAGAGAATATCAAAGAACTTTTTGACAATAAAGAAATTAGCGAAGATGAAAAATTCAGATTAAAAGAAGAAATTCAAAAAATCATTGATAAAGGAAACGAAAAATTAGATGAATATGAAGCAAACAAAAAAAAAGAAATAGAAGAAAATTAAAATATGTTGGGTTTTATTTTAGCATTTATTTCTTTAAGTCTTACTCTTATTATTCATGAATGGGGACATTTTTTATTTGCCAGAAAATTTAAAGTAAGAGTAGACGAATTTGGTATTGGTTATCCCCCTCGTCTTTTCAGTATTAAAAAAAATGGAGTAGTTTATTCAGTGAATGCTATTCCTTTTGGGGCTTTAACCAGTATTTATGAAGGTGATAAAAAGAATCCCGAAAATGACAGTTTTTATGCCCAGTCTTTTTTAAAAAAGTTTTTAATTCTTTTCGCCGGGCCTCTTTTTAATTTTCTTTTAGCCTATTTTATTTTTATCCTGCTTTTTACGGTAGGAATGCCGCAGAACTTGATTCCTGAATCTTTTGGCGCCATTCCTTTAAAAGTTCCTTTTTATCTAGCGCCTATTAAAGCCTTAGAGTTTTTAGGAGTTTTATTGAGAGAAACATTTATTGGCCTTGGAAGATTGGCGGTTAATTTTTTTCTGAGATTAGATATCAGCGAACTAGTTGGACCAGTGGGAATAATGGCTATTTCTAGTAAAGCATTCACAATGAACATTAAATACGGTTTGTATATTTTAGGTATTATTTCTTTTGGATTTGCAACTTTTAATTGGCTACCAATTCCGGCGCTTGATGGTGGTAGAATTCTATTTTTATTAATAGAAAAAATACAAAGGAAGGAAGTGAGTCAAGCGACGGAAAATGCCATCAATAATTTTGTTTTTATTCTGCTTTTAATTTTAATGCTTTTTGTTACCATCAAAGATGTCAGATTTTTTATTTTTAAAGATTAATTATTTTACAACTTGAATTTAACTTTTTATTATGAAACTTTCTTCGTTGAAATGGAAATCACTAAAAGAGGTGCCAAAAGATGAAAAGGCAGCTGGCACTGTTCTTTTAATAAAAGCCAACTTTATTGAAAAAGTTGGAGCTGGAATTTATGATTATCTTCCTTTTGGCTTAATGGTTTTAAATAAAATCGCAACTATTATAAGAAATGAAATGAAAAATATCGGGGGTCAGGAAATTTTAATGCCCAGTCTTCATCCCATAAGTTATTGGCAACAGACCAAAAGAGATAAAACCTTTAATGCTTTATTTAAAATTAAATCGCGATTTGAAAATGAATATGTTTTAGGGCCGACTCATGAAGAAATTGTGGTTCCTTTGGCAAAAAGATACATTTCTTCATATAAAGATTTGCCGCTCTATTTGTTTCAAATTCAAACAAAATTTAGAGATGAACCAAGACCAAAAGCAGGCATTCTCAGGGCAAAAGAATTTTTAATGAAAGACTTGTACAGTTTTCATTCTAATGAAAAAGATTTGGATATTTATTATGAAAAAGTGAAAGATAGTTATCTAAAAATTTTTAATGCTTTGAAACTTAAAACTATTATTACCGAAGCAGCTGGGGGGACTTTTTCAAAATTTTCTCATGAATTTCAGGTGCCGTGTCAAAATGGCGAAGATACAATCTTTTATTGCGAAAAATGCGGTTTTTCCCGCAACAAAGAAATAGCAAAAAACCTCAAAAAATGTCCCCAATGTCAGGGGGCTTTAACGAAAATAAAAAGCATCGAAGTGGCTAATATTTTCAAATTAAAAGACAAATATTCAAGGCCGTTTAATTTAGTTTACAAAGATAAAAATGGCAAAGACAATTTTGTGATGATGGGCTGCTACGGAATGGGAATTTCCAGAATTTTAGGGACTTTAGCAGAAATTTATTGTGATGAAAAAGGATTCATTTGGCCTGATTTAGTTGCTCCCTATAAATATCATTTAATTTCTTTAAAAACAAAAGATAGTCGCCTGAATAAAAAAATTGAACAGGCCGCTTCTCTAATTTATAATTTTCTTTTAAACAAGGGTGAAGAAGTTGTATATGACGACCGCGAACTTTCTGCCGGCGAAAAGTTTTATGATGCGGATTTAATAGGTGCGCCAATAAGGCTTGTGGTAAGCGAAAAAACTTTAAAAGAGGATTCTTTTGAAATTAAGAAAAGAAATGCGAAATCCGTTCAGTTGATAAAACTAGAAAAATGTGATAAATTATTGACGAAATAGTTATTTCTATGGCTTTAGTTCCAAAAATATTTAATTACGACATTGGTATAGATTTAGGCACCACAAAAACCTTGGTCTACGTGAAGGATAAGGGGATTTTAGTACATGAGCCTACGGTAGTTGCTATTAACAATAAAACTAATCAGATTATCGCGGTTGGAAAAGAGGCTTATGAAATGATTGGTAAAACCCCTCCTCATATTACTGCTTCCAGACCTTTAACAAATGGGGTGATTTCTGATTTTGAAATTGCGGAAAAATTTATTCGTTATCTTCTTCAAAAAATAAAAAGAAAAGGAATTCTAAACAGTATTTTTGATTGGCCACGATTAATTATCAGTATTCCAACCGGCGGTACAGAAGTAGAAAAAAGGGCGGTTGAAGATGCGGCAAAAAATGCCGGCGCTAAAGAAGTTTATTTAATTGAAGAGCCAATGGCAGTCGCGTTAGGCAATCGTTGGCCGGTTTTAGAATCAAATGGAATCTTGGTTGCTGATATTGGTGGCGGCACAACTGAAGTGGCAGTAATTTCTTTGGGAGGGGTAGTGGTTTCAAAAAGTATTAGAATTGCAGGAAATAAATTGAATGAAGATATAATTTATTATTTTCGTGACAAATTTAAGATGGCTATTGGCGAAAAAACCGCGGAAAATATTAAAATTGCTCTAGGTTCAGCAGTCGATTTAGGCACTAATTCTGATATGAAAATTAAAGGCCGAGATTTAACCCATGGTTTGCCAAAAGAAATAAAAATTAAAGCCCAAGAAGTAAGGGAAGCAATCTCTCCCTCTCTCTTTAAAATAATTGACGCTATTAGAGGCGCTATCGAAGCCACGCCGCCAGAATTAGTAGGCGATATTATGAGTGAAGGAGTTCTTCTTTCGGGCGGCACCAGTCTTTTGAAAGGATTGGATAAATTAGTAGAGGATGCAGTGGGCTTAAAGGTAAAATTAATCGAAGACCCGATTACTTCTGTTATTAGAGGAATTGGAGTGGTAATGGAAGATTTCTCCGCTTATAAAAGTTGTCTAACTACAATCAGCAAGGAAAAACCGCCAATTTAAAATGGCAAAAAAAGGAAAAATAAAAATTAATAAATTATTAACAAAAGTGATTATTTTAATCACTTTTGTTATTATTTTTAAAGCCTATTTAGGCCAAAAACAATTTTTAGAGAACAAAACAGTTCAGGCTTTAGGTTTTGTGAATCAAAATGTTTCTTTTGGAGGTCTGTCTTCGCTAGAATTATGGTTTTCTGATTTATTTCATTTCAATCAAATTAGAAGAGAGAATTTACAATTAAAAACAGAAAATCTTAATTTAGTTCAAGAAATTAATTATCTTTCTTCGCTCAGGGAAGAAAATGAACTCCTGAAAGAAGCCCTAAAAATTAAAGAAGAACAAAAATGGCATTTAATTCCCGCCAAAGTGATTTTAATGGATCCAACTGGCTTAAGCGGTAATTTTTGGATAAATAAAGGTTTAGATGACAATCTAAAAGAGGGGATGAATGTCATCACTAATAATGAAGTTTTAGTAGGTCGAATAGTAAAATGTTATAATCAAAGTTCTGAAGTTGAATCTATCTTTGCGCCGGGAATTAAAATCAGCGTTGAGGATTTAAGGTCAAAAGTTTTAGCAGTCACGGAAAGAGATTTTCAGGGTAATTTTTATCTTAGATTAGTTCCTCCAAATGCAGACATTAATGTTGGTGATATTTTAGTAACTTCAAGCGAAAATTCTTCCTATTTAAAAGGACTAGTAGTGGCTAGAGTTAAAGAAAAAATACCGGGTTCAAAAATTCCAGAGAAAGAATATATCTTAGAGCCATTTTTAAACCGCCTAAAACTTCAAGATGTTCTGATTATTACTGACTTTTTTAAGTTTTGAATATTTTCTATGACTCCAAAACCAATTACTTACTTTTTTACTATTTTACTTTTTGTTGCCTTACTTCTTATAGAAAGTTACTTAACCCCTTATTTGACTTCTCTATTTTTTATTAACTGGCTTCTTATTTTTATCATCTTCATCAATTTTAATTTTCCTTTTATTTTTGTCTTTATTCTTTCCTTGATTTCCTCTTTAATTTTTGATAGTCTTACTTTCAATTATTGGGGCATCCATTTTGTTTTGTTTTTATTAGTAATAATTATTCAAAGACTGCTATTAAAAACTTTTGAAAAAAACTCATCTTTTTCTTGGCTTATCATTGGGGAACTGCTAATCATCTGTTATTTTTTGGGTTTAATGTTGGGGTATTTTATTTTAAAGCAACCTATTTTTTACCAAAATATTTTTCTTTCTTTAGTTTTAAATTCTTTAATCTATTGGCTTATTTTACAAATCTATAATCCAAAAATTTACAAACAAAATTAAGATGGTATCCTGTTTCTTCAGTGATGCTTTCATTTATTATGTTAAACTCTCATTTTACAATTAAAAGAAATAAAAATACGATAGAACCAGAAGAAATTCTGTTAGAGAAAAAAAATGACCAAGAAAATCAATTTGGCAGATTAGAATGGGCAATAAAGCCTACTTACCTAAGAAACGTATTTTGGTTGAGTCTTTTAGTTTTTGTTATAATTTTTGGCAGGGTTTTCTATTTAGAAGCAATTCAGGGAAATTTTTATGCTCAGCGAGCAGAAAATAATCGGCTTCGCTATTATTTTGTCAATGCTCCGCGAGGAATAATATACGACCGTTATAATGAACCATTAGTTTCTAATATTTCTTCTTACAGTTTAATTATGTTGCCTCCTGATTTACCCCAAGACAAAGATTTAAAAGAAAAAGTAATAAGAGAAGTTTCTGAAATATTTAATATAGAATCATCAGAAATTACTCGGCATTTAACTAACGATGTTATTAGTTTAGAGCCGGTTCTTCTAAAAACCAATTTGGAAATTGAAGAAGTTCGAAAGTTTGAAACTCAAATATCTTCCACTTCTGGTTTTGAAATTATTCAAGATACCAGTCGCTACTATCCGTATGCTGAAGCAATGGCTCATTTGGTTGGTTATGTTGGTAAGATGAGTCCGGAAGACATCAAAAAATATTCTAATTATCCCTTAACTTCGGTTATTGGCAAAACAGGACTAGAGAGTTATTACGAAAATTATCTAGAAGGTTCTTTTGGAAAAAGATTAATCGAAGTTGATGCCAGTTATAAAGTTATCAAAGATTTGGGCACTCAAGAACCGATTCCTGGTAATGATTTAATTACCACTATTGATAAAAATTTGCAAATAAAATTATATGAAACTCTCAAGAAATATAGCGATAATTTAAATTTAAAAGGCGCGGCCGGTATTGCCTTAAATCCTCAAAATGGTGAAGTTCTTGCTTTGGTGAGTTTACCCTCTTTTGACCCTAACGTAATGACAAAAGGCAGTCCCCAAAAAACAATTGAAACTTATCTCACTAGCCAGGATCATCCTCTTTTTAACAGAACTATCTCAGGATTATATCATCCCGGCTCAACCATTAAGCCCCTGATGGCCGTCGCAGCTTTAGAAGAACATATAATTGACCCAAAGAAAGAAATTTATGATGAAGGTGAAATCGTAATTGTCAGTCCTTATGACCCTAATCAAAAATATGTTTATAGAGACTGGAAAAAACATGATTGGGTTGATTTAAAAAAAGCAATTGCTCAATCTTGTAATGTTTATTTTTGGACAGTTGGTGGAGGATATAAAGATGTAAAGGGTTTAGGAATAGAGAAAATTAAAAAATATTGGTTAGAATTTAATTTAGATAAAAAATTGAATATAGATTTAGGAGGAGAAACAGGCGGAGTTTTGCCTGACCCTGAATGGATGAAAGTTAACAGAGCCAATGACCCATTATGGAAATTGGGGGATACATATAATGTTTCAGTTGGAGAAGGAAATCTTTTATTAACCCCTCTTCAAATTTTAAGTTATATTTCTTCTATTGCTACCAATGGCAAATTAGTGAAACCAATGATTGTTAAAAATATTGTCTCGCCTTTAAATCAAAATATTCTTACTCAAGAACCGAAAATAATAAAATCTATAAATGTCTCGCCAGAAACTCTAAAAATAGTACAGGAGGGATTGCGAGAAGTAATTGTTTCTGGCACGGCTCAACCTCTAAAATATCTGCCAATTGAAGTCGCCGGAAAATCTGGCTCACCAAAATTTTTAACTGGCGGCAAAGAAGGTTACCACGCAATGTTTGTTTCTTATACTCCCTATGATAATCCTGAAATTGCTTTAATTGTCCTTATTGAACAACCACCGCCAAATACCGGTTCTGCCACCACTTTGGCAATCACGGAAGAAATCTTAAAATGGTATTACGAAAATTCACATCTCTAACTTTCTGTCTAGAGATATTCAACTCTCAAAAACTTTGGTAGATAAAATAATTATATGACTCAATATATTACTCCAGAAGCCTATCAAAAATTAAAAAAAGAATTGGAAGAATTAAAAACTGTCAAACGCCAAGAAATCGCTCAAAGAATTAAAGAAGCGAAAGATTTAGGAGACTTATCTGAAAATGCTTCCTACCAAGAAGCAAAAGAAGCGCAATCTAAATTAGAATCGCAAATTTTGGAATTAGAATCCTACCTTAAAACCGTCAGTTTAATCCATCATCCCAAAACTAATAACGACTTGGTAGAAGTTGGCTCAACAGTTTTGGTTCAATCCTTAACTCCGCCCCGGGCCAGAAAAACTTTTATTATTACTGGCTCATTAGAAGCCAATCCTTTAGAGGGCAAAATTTCCAATGAATCGCCTTTAGGCAAAGCCTTTTTAAAAAAGAAAAAAGGAGAAGTTGTAGTTGTCAAAACCCCCAAAGGTGAGGTAAAATATAAGATACTAAAGATAACGTAATCTGTAAGAGGATTATGAGTTTAACTTTTAACTTATCTTTTGGATCTTTGAGTTTTAATTTTTAATTTTTTATTTATTATTTTTAATTTATTATGTTAGACGATATTATTAAAGAAAGAATCAAAAAATTAGAAGAGTTAGAAAAGAAAGGTATTGACCCTTATCCAGAGTTTTGTTCTCGACAATTCTCTTTAAAGCAGGTTTTAGATAATTTTAATCGCTGGTCAAAAAAGAAAAAGAAAATAAACGTCGCTGGCAGAATTATGGCAAAACGAGGGCATGGAGGAGTAATATTTGCTGATATTAAAGATGAAGAAACAAAACTTCAATTGGTTTTTAAAGAAGATAAATTAGGTAAAGATTCAATTCAGTTTTTTGAAAAATATTTTGATATGGGAGATTTTATTGAAGCAAGCGGCGCGCTCTTTATTACTAAAAGCGGCGAAAAAAGTCTTCTCGTTTCAAATTTCAAACTTTTAGCCAAAAGTTTGCGGCCTCTGCCTAAAGTTTGGTACGGTTTAGAGGATATTGAAGAAAGATATCGCCGGCGCTACCTTGATTTGATTTTAAACGACGAGGTAAAAAAAAGATTTATTTTACGCTCAAAAATTATTTGCCTTATTCGGGAATTTTTAAATAAAGAAGACTATTTAGAAGTGGAAACTCCTATCTTACAGCCTATCTACGGTGGAGCCAATGCCCAGCCTTTCATTACTGAACTTAAAGCGCTAAATACTAAACTTTATTTAAGAATTGCGCCGGAATTATATCTTAAAAGGCTAATAATTGGAGGTTTTAATAAAGTTTACGAAATAGGTAAAAATTTTAGAAATGAAGGAATTGACAGAGAGCATAATCCTGAATTTAGCATGCTCGAACTGTATGCCGCCTATCAAAGCGCCAATGATTTAAAGACCCTGATTCAAAAATTAATTACTTTTATTGTAAAAAATTTAAATAAAGATTTGCCCAAACCAATAACTCTACCGAAAAAATGGCAGGAAGTTGACTACGAAAAGTTTCTGTTTCAAAAAACAGGCTTAAAACTTCAGGATTCAAAAGAAGAATGGTTTAAAAAAGCGATAGAATTAAAAGTAGAAGTTGATTCTAAAGAAGAAAAAGAAAAAATTTGGGACGCAATCTTTAAAAAATTTAGAACAGAGATTAAAGGTCCAACTTTCATTGTAAACCATCCGATTGAAATTTCTCCCCTGGCTAAAAAATCAAAAGATATACCAACTAAAGTCAGCCGTTTTCAACTTATTTTCAAAGGGTGGGAAATAGTGAATGCCTTTTCTGAGCTAAATAATCCTTTAGAGCAAAAACAAAGATTTGAAATTCAGGCGCAAAAAAGGACAAAAGGAGATTTAGAGGCCCATCCAAAAGATACGGAATTTATTGAAGCCTTAGAATATGGAATGCCGCCGACTGCTGGTTTAGGACTTGGAATAGACAGATTAGTGGCAGTTTTAACCGACGCCCCCTCTTTAAAAGAAGTAATTTTCTTTCCTTTTATGAAACCCCGAAAATAAACTATTAAACCTTTAAACCTTTAAACTATTAAACCTTTAAACCTTTAAACTA
>DAOSBJ010000011.1:1325-18806 GCA_035360795.1 Minisyncoccota bacterium | reverse complement strand
TTCCTTTATTTTTTAAGGTATGGTAATCCACCTTAGTATTGTTTGACAAGAAAAAAAACTAGTGGGCGACGTAGGGATTGAACCTACGACCTCGTCTTTATCAGAGACGCGCTCTACCACTGAGCTAGTCGCCCAAAATAGCGAAGAACTGTTCTCCTACAACTCATCTTTAAAAATTTCTTTCGCTTTTTCAATATCTAAATGATTAACATTAGATTCAGGGGATGATGGCTTCAATAATAAATTAATATTTTTAATTAGAAAAGTCAAATTAAAAAAAACAAAAAGAACTAAAATAATAATTGAAAATACAACTATCAGAATTAAAGATAGATTATAACGGCTAGTATTTTTATTATTGTCTTTCATATTATCTTAAATAAATTCTGCCAACTATTTTTACTTCGTAGGAAGCGGGAATATTTTGAGTAACTAAAACTCCTCCTCTTTTTATTTTCACACTTGAAGCGGGACTGGTTTGGTTTAATTCTATTTTTTCCAATCTTAAACTGAAAAAAGATTTATTAACTTCTTCTAACCATTTAGTTAAATTATCAATCCGACCGCTTATAGTTAAACTAAAATTATAACTCTTGGGTTCGGATTCTGTTTCTTCGTTTAAAGTGCCAAAGCGAAAACTAAAATTCAAATTATATTTTTCTGCCAATGATTTTAAATTGCTTTCTAAATTAACGGTCTCTGTTTCTGATGGTAAACTTTGTTTTAATCTTGAAAGATACGGTTCTGCTTCTTTGATTTCTTTTTCCAAAGTCTGAATCCTTGACATTATCAATTGCCTGTCAACTATTTCTCTCTTATAATTTTCCACTTTATTGTTTCTTTTTAAAATATCATTTCTAAAATAAATAAAAAAAACCATTAATAAAACTATCGCCAATGAAGTTAGGCCAATAACTTTCAGAAGTCTTTTTTGAAAAAGAGTAAGTTTCTTTTTTGCCATTTACTAAAGGTATTTTATTATAGCAAACTATTTTCCTCTTGCCAAATTCAAAAATTTCTTTAATAATAGAGGCGATGGACCCCACCGAAGAAAAAATTTATTTAAATGGCTTAAATATCCTATATCGGGATTCTTACCCTAAACTTTTTTCTTTTATAAAAGATTATTTAGACCAAGAAAAAACACCCTCTTTTAAAACTATTTGGTCCTCTTTAAACTCCCGCCAAAGACAAAAAATCAATTTAGAAGAAGAATGGAAAAAATTGGAAAAACAAAAAATCGATTTAATTCCGCTTAACTCTTCTTTTTATCCCTTTCTTTTAAAACAAATTCCTTATCCGCCTTTAGGGATTTATCTTCGAGGAAATTTAATTTTCGATTTACCCGCAATCGCTGTAGTTGGCACCAGAAAAGCAAGTCTTTACGGCAAATCAGTAACAGAAAAAATTATTAAAGAATTAGTTTTCTGCGGCTTTGTAGTTGTAAGCGGTTTGGCTTATGGAATTGATTCTTTCGCTCATAAAGATACTCTTTTAAACAAAGGGAAGACGGTCGCGGTTTTGGCTTCGTCAGTGGATAAAATTACTCCGACTTTAAATAAATCTCTGGCAGTAAAAATCCTTAAAGATGGCGCTATCGTCAGTGAATATCCCCTCAATACTAATGCTCTAAAACAAAATTTCCCCTGGCGAAATAGAATTATTTCAGGACTAAGTTTAGGAACCTTGGTGATTGAAGCAAGAGAAAAAAGCGGGGCTTTGATTACCGCGAATTTCGCCTTAGAACAAAATCGTCAAGTTTTTGCCATTCCTGGTTCTATCTTTAATCAAAATTCCCTTGGCCCTAACAATTTAATTAAAAGTGGAGCAAAATTAGTAAATAAAATAGATGATATTTTAGAAGAATTGCCAAGAATTTATCAAGAAAAGAAACAAAAAGAGAAAAGTGAGTTTCTTATTAATAGCAATTTTCTCACCGAAAAAGAAAAATTAGTTTTTCAAACATTAAGAGAAGAGGAAGAAGTTTGCCTTGACAAAATTTTAGATTTAACTAATCTTAAAACAAATGAAGTGATGGTCATTTTAACCGAATTAGAATTAAAAGGATTGATTAAAGAAATCAGCCAAGGAAAATACATAAAAACATAATATATGAATTTAGTTATTGTTGAATCGCCGACTAAAGCCCAAACTATCTCCTCTTTTTTAAAGGATGATTTTAAAGTTGTCTCTTCAAAGGGTCATATTAGAGATTTACCAAAATCAACTCTTGGAATAGAGATAGAAAATAATTTTGCTCCCCATTATATAATTCCCGTAAAAGCGAGAAAGACTGTCAGTCAACTAAAAAAAGAAGCAAACAAAGCGAAGAAAATAATTTTAGCCACTGATGAAGATAGGGAAGGAGAAGCAATCGCTTGGCATATTGTCCAAATTTTAAATTCTGATGAAATCAAAAACTTTGAGCGGATTGTTTTTCATGAAATTACCAAAGAAGCAATTGAAAAAGCCCTAAAAAACCCTCGCCAAATTGATATGGCTTTAGTTAATGCACAACAAGCAAGAAGGATTTTAGACAGACTCGTTGGTTATGAACTGTCACCTTTTTTGTGGAAAAAATTGTTTAGAGGACTATCGGCAGGAAGAGTTCAGTCTCCGGCTTTAAGATTAATCGTTGAGAGAGAAAAAGAAAGGCAAGCTTTTAAACCAGAAGAATTTTACACTCTTGAGGCGCTTTTTTACAAAGATAAAAAGGAGCAAACAATTTTAGCCCTACTTTTTAAAATCAATGACAAACTGCTTTCAAAAACTGAAATAAAATCAAAAGAACAAGCAGAACAAATCAGAAACGAAATAGATAAAAATCCTGGCACAGTTTTAGAATTCAAAAAAGAAACTTCAAAACGTTCACCTTTGCCTCCTTTTATTACTTCGACATTGCAGCAAACCGCTTTTCAACTTTTCCATTACTCGGCTAAAAAAACAATGCTAATTGCCCAATCGCTTTACGAAGGAAAAAAAATCGGCAACGAAACACTCGGTTTAATCACTTATATGAGAACAGACTCTTATCACTTATCAGAGATAGCCTTAAAAAATTGTCATCAATTTATCCAGCAAAATTTTGACAAAATTTACTGGCTTGATACCTTCAGGACTTTTAGATACCAATCACGGCTTGCTCAAGAGGCTCATGAAGCAATCAGGCCTACTGATCCAAACCTTACCCCGGAAAAAGTCAAGCCGTATTTAAGCAAAGAAGAATATAATCTTTATGAACTTATCTGGCGAAGATTTATCGCTTCTCAATTAAAAGAAGCGGAAATAGAAAGGACAGAAATTCTTATAGAAGTAAAGACAGAAAAAAATAAATATCTTTTTAAGAGTTCTCTCTCTAAATTAACTTTTGACGGCTTTTTTAAAGTTTATCCTTACAATAAACCAAAAGAAATTGAAGACAGTTTTCCTTCTCTTTCTCCAAAGGAAACGCTTTTTATCAAAGAAATAAACTTTAAACAGCATTTCACTCAGCCGCCTCCTCGTTACAACGACGCTTCTTTAATCAAAACTTTAGAAAATTACGGCATTGGCCGACCATCAACTTATGCTCCAATAATAAGCGTTTTATTTGAAAGGGGGTATATTAATCGCGATGAAAACAAAAGTTTAATGCCAACCGAAATTGGCAGTTTAGTGGCAGATTTATTAATTCAACATTTTCCCCAAATCATTGATTACAATTTTACTTCTTTTTTAGAAGAAGAACTTGATAAAATTGCCTTGTCCAAAACAGACTGGCTTAAAGTAGTCAAAGATTTTTATTTTCCTTTTAAAAAGAATTTGGAACAAAAATACAATGAAGTTTCAAAAGAAGATTTACTGCCAAAAGAAAAAATTAATGAAAAATGTCCCTTATGCGGCAATGACTTGATAATTAAATATGGCAAATATGGCAAGTTTATCGCCTGTTCTAATTGGCCAAACTGTAAATACACTAAATCTTTAAATAATAATGAAATTGACTTAATATGCCCAATTTGCAAAAAAGGAAAAGTAGTTTTAAAAAGAAATAAGAAAGGAAGATTTTTTTATGCCTGTTCAAAATATCCAGATTGTAATTTTACCTCTTCGTTAAAACCAACTTCTGGCGTGTGTCCAATCTGCAAAAGTTATCTGGTTGAGACAAAAACCAAAATAAAATGTTCAAATAAGAACTGTTCTTATGAACAACCAAAAGAACAAAATCAAAAAACAGATTGTTGAGAATTTAGAATTAAATTTCGGCAAATTAGAAGAAAAAGACAAAGAACTATTGGAAAAAGCCTTCGAATGGCTAGAAATTTATCATTCAAATCAAAAACGATTAACCGGTGAGTCTTTTATCAACCATCCTTTAAGGGTCGCTTTGACCCTTTCTTTAATGAAGTTAGATATAAATTCAGTTATTGGCGGACTGCTGCATGATATTATCGAAGACGGCGGGGTGGAACTTTCGTCTATTAAAAAAAATTTTAACGAAGAAATTGCTTTTTTGGTTCAAGGAGTAACAAAAATAAGCAGTTTAAATTACAAAGAAACCTTTTCAGACGAAGAAGCGGAAAATTTCCGAAATATGATTTTATCAATGAGCAAAGATTTGAGAGTGATTTTGATTAAATTGGCTGACCGTTTAGATAATCTAAAAACTTTATGGATTTTGGACAAAGAAACCCAAAAAATCAAGGCTCTACAAACTTTAGAAATCCTCGCGCCGATTGCTTATAGGCTGGGTTTAACGAAAATAGGCGCTCAACTGGAAGATTTATCTTTTCCCTATGCTTATCCCCAAGAGTACAAACTCACTAAAACTTTAAGCGGCAAAAGACAAAAAGAACTGGAAAATTATTTAAAAAAAATAGTTCCTTTAATAGAAAAAGAGTTAAAAGACAACAATTTAAAACCAATAGAGATAAAATACCGAGCGAAACATCTTTATAGCATTTGGCGGAAACTTCAGAAAGAAGATATGGATATCACCAGAGTTTATGACTTGGTAGCAATAAGAATTATTTTTCAAACAGTTGAAGAGTGTTATTCTGCCCTGGGAATAATCCATCAGTATTTTAAACCAGTCCCAAATCGTTTTAAAGATTACATTGCTTTGCCAAAGCCAAATGGCTACCGCTCTCTTCATACAACCGTTTTCACTAAAGAAGGAAGAATATTAGAAATTCAAATTAGAACCCACCAAATGGAGGAAGAAGCAGAATGGGGTATTGCCAGTCATTGGTTTTATCAGCTGTTAAAAGATTCAAAAATTTATAAAAAAAGAAAAGAATTTCAAATTCCCAGACATTTAAATTGGCTAAATCAAATTAAAAAATGGAAAGATTCTTTTTCCACTTCCAGAGATTTTTTAGAAGCAGTAAAAAATGATTTCTTTAAAAATAGAATTTTTGTTTTAACGCCAAGAGGAGACATTATTGATTTGCCCGAAGGGGCAACACCAATTGATTTTGCTTACCAAATTCACAGCGAGATTGGCAGGCACGCGGTGAGTGCCAAAGTTAATGACAAAATTGTTCCTTTGGATTATAAACTTCAATCAGGAGAAGTGGTGGAAATTATCACTCAGAAAAATAAACTTCCTTCACCATCCTGGTTAGAGTTTGTTAAAATGGCTGATACTAAAAAGAAAATTCAGCAAACTTTAAAGAAAACGAAAATTCTTCCTTCTCATCCAAAAAAGAATTTTATTTGTCGATTAGAGATTTTGGCAGAAAATAAGGTTGGTCTTTTAGACCTCATTTCCAATATTATTGCCAAACAAGACATTAATATTATAGAACTTAATGGCAAAACAATTAAAAACAAAGCCTTGTTAACCTTTAAATTAAAAGTTAAATATCCTTCTCATTTAGAAACTCTTTTGAAAAATCTAAAGCAATTAAAAGATATCAAAGAAATTAAAGTTGATTATCGTTAAAATTTTCTGAAATTTGTGTAGAACTTTGTTTCTCAGATAAAAGTTTTTCCATTATTGAATACAGATCTTTTTCAGAAAAAAATTTTACTTCAATTGCTCCTTTTTCACCATTCTTTTTAATTTTTACTGGCATTTGGAGAAAATTTTCCAATTTTTCCTTAAATTCTAAAACTTCTGGTTCTAAATTTGATTCTTTAGGACGAGGCCGATAATCATTTTTAGGTGCTATAGTATTTAAGTAATGTTGGGCTAACTCTATTGCCTCTCGGCCAGTTAAATTTTTTGCCAGAATCTCTTTCAAAAAAATTCTTCTTTTTTCTGGATTATTAAATAAAAGAATCGCTCGAGCATGACCCTCGTTGATTTTTCCTTCTTCTAAATATTTTTGAGCCTCTAAAGGTAGTTGGAGCAATCTTAAAGTATTGGCGATTACTTCCCTTGATTTTGATAATTTTAAAGCCAAGGCCTGCTGGGTCAAGCCATATTCATCTATTAATTTCTGAAAAGCCCGGGCTTTAGAAATAGGATTTAAATCTTCCCTCTGAATATTTTCAATTAGAGCAATCTCCAAATGGTTCTCTTCGGGAATTTCTTTTTTAATAATCACCGGAACGGTAGGCAAATTTAAAAGTTTTGCCGCTTTGAGTCTTCTTTCGCCAGCAATCAGTTGATATTCCACAATGGCGCCAGAAGGAGTATCTTTTTCAATTCTGGTGACAATTAAAGGTTCCAAAATCCCATACTCACTAATAGAGGCTGCTAATTCTTTTATTGACTCCTCTGGAAACTCTCTGCGCGGCTGATGGGGATTTGGTTTAATTCTTTCCGGTTCGATATAAAAAATTTTTTCTCCTTTGTCTTCAGCAAAAAGAAATTCTTCTTGTTTTTCTTTCTTAAATAAATCTTCTTTTTCTTCTTCCACTCTAAAATCTTTCTGAAAATCAGAAGTTAAAGAATCCAAAGAAGAAAAATTAGCTTTCTTGTCTTCTTTTGCCTCTTTTAAATCTTGGGGATAATTGATTAAAGAATCATTGACTTTATCCTCTATTTTCCCCTCTAAACCACTAAAAGTGGTTTTTTGCTTTTTAGGAGGAATTAAAGCATTGATTCCTTGACCTAAATTTATATCATCAGTCATAGTAGTTTGAAATTGAAGGAGAACTGTTCTCCGTTACTTTTTTTCTAAAAGAGAGATTAACTCCTGGGTTAAGTTTTTATAGGCTCTGGCGCCGCTTGAATTAGAATTATACAGTAAAATCGGTTTGCCAAAAGCCGGCGCTTGAGCCAAATCAATATTTCTGGGAATAATACTATTAAAAACATAACCCGGAAAATGTCTTAAAATATGTTTAACCACTAATCTATCTAATTTATTCCTTTTATCATACATTGTCAAAACTGCCCCTAAAATTTTTAAATCTTTATCCAGATTTCTTCTAATTAAATCAATGGTTGAAATGAGTTGCGATAATCCTTCTAAAGCATAAAATTCTGTCTGAATTGGAATTAAAACATACTCCGAGGCAACCAAACCATTGACTGTCAAAAGCCCCAAAGAAGGAGGCAAATCAATTATTATATATTGATAATAAGGCACTATTAAAGCCAAAATTTCTTCCAGTCTTCTTTCTTTATTTTCAAAAGAAGACAATTCAACCTGAGCGCCAATTAAATCCGGAGAAGAAGGCAAAATATCCAAACCAAAAATATCAGTTTTTTGAAGCGCCTCTTTAATTAAACCCTGTTTAATCAAAAGATGGTAGACATTTTTTGAAAGATTTTTGTGATTGATTCCAAAACCAGAAGTAGCATTTGCTTGCGGGTCAAAATCCACTAAAAGAGTTTTTCTTCCCAAAGCAGCCAAATAGGCAGAAAGATTAATGGCAGTTGTTGTCTTTCCCACTCCTCCTTTTTGATTACAAATAGAAATGAGATAACACATAGAATTTAACTAACAACTTACAACTTATAACTAAATATCAAGTTTTTAATCTTTTTTTTATTATTTATTATTATACTCTGAAACTTTTTATTTTTCTAATGAACTTGAAAATGAGTATCAAATCCTTTATACTAAGAACAAAATAAAAAGCCCAGGTGCTGGAATTGGCAGACAGAGCAGACTCAAAATCTGCTGGCCCTTGTGGCCGTGTGGGTTCAACTCCCACCCTGGGCACCCCCGCTCACTTTATCTTTCTTAAATCCAGAAGTAATAATTCAATACCTAAAACAGGTTCAAGCGTGCCTTCTTTTATTTTCTTATCGTAATTTAAAAGTTTAAGATAAGTTTTTTTCAAACCATCTAAGGAAAAACTTTTTTCTACTTTTAAAAGTTTTTTATAAACAAACGGATGAATTTTTAAACTTTCAAAAGAAATTTTTTTCGGACTCTCCAAATAAATTTTAATTTTTATCAGGTTTCTGAATTGATTTACTATCATCGTTAAAATAACAAGCGGATGGGTGCCTGAATCAATCTCTTCTTTTAATAACTTAAAGGCTTCTTTTGTTTTTCTTGCTGCCAAACTATCTAAAAATCTAAAAATATTGGTTTTAACCGGTAAACTGATATTCTGCTCCACAAAATTCCTATCGAAATAGGTTTTTTTAAATAAAGACAACTTTTGGAAAACTTTAGAAATTTCTCTGGTGTTGGAACCAAAAGATAAAATGATTATCTCTCTAACTTCTTTGGAAAGTTCTATTTTAAACTTTTCTTCTTCTTTTATAAGGTAATTTTCTAATTCTCTATTTTTAAGCAATTCAAAACTTTTAACTTTTGAAGAATTTTTTGAAAGCCATTGGCTTAATCTATTTTTTTCTAAATTTCCTCTTTCATAAAAAATAACCAAAATATCTTTTGCTTCTTTTATTTTTTCTTTTTTTAATGTCTCTAAAATCTGCTCTAAAAATTCCTCGTTAAAATTAGTCAAAATATCTTTAAACAAAATTAATCTTACAGAAGAAAAAAGAGGTTTACTGCTTAAAACATTTCTTAATTCATTTAAAGTTAACTTTTTATCTTCTTCCTCTCTAAAATCATAACTAATAAAAAAAACGCCCTTTTTATTATAAAAAGAAATAACTTCTTTTAAATAATTTTCAGAGCGAAAATCATCTTCCCCGTAGATTAAAAACAACATAGTAAATAATTCAAAAATAAAAGATTAAAAATTATTTGTTGTAAGTTTACCCACCTAAATTTCAGAGAAATTTGGGCGGGTAAATTTTTGACATTTTGGGCAATAAAAAGTTGAGCGATTTGCCTGAATAGTTCTTAAAATAGGCGTTCCGCATCTTAAACACTTTTCCCCTTCTCTTTGATAAACTTTTCTTATCCCGCCATATTTACCTTCTTTCCCAAAAATATCCCGATACATTTCGTCGCTAATGGTAGAACCATGATATTCAATTGCCAAACTTAATATCTTTTTAAGAGAGAAAAATAACTTTTTAATTTCTTCTTCAGTCAGTTCTCCTACAGACTTAAAGGGGTTAATTTTTGCTTCCCATAAAATTTCATTAGCATAAATGTTGCCAATGCCGGCGATTACTCTTTGGTCCATTAAAATTTCTTTTATTGTCTTTTTTCTTTTTTTATTTTGATTAATTAAATTAGTAAATTTTTTAAGAGTGAATGTCTTGTCCAATGGTTCTGGACCAATTTCTTTTAAATCCTCAATTTCGGATAACTGGTCTTTTTTAAATAAAACAACTTTGGCAAATTTTCTTAAATCAGACAAAGCCATTATTTTTTTATTATTAAAAACGAGATAAAAACGAATATAAGGGTCTTTCAAAACAAATTCTTTTTCTCCATATAAAATTCTTCCGGTAAGTTTTAAATGAATAAGCAAAATCAAATTATCATTCAATTCAATTAAAATATTTTTCGCTCGGCGCCAAACTTTTAAGATTTTTTTATTTTTTAATAGTCTTTTAAAATCTTCTCCTTTTATCCCTTTTACTAATTTTGGCCAATTTAAAAAAACTTCTTTAATCTCTAAATTTTTTAAAGTTTTATTAAGTTGGCTTCTAATTGTTTCTACTTCTGGCAATTCAGGCATAACTTTTTATTGAGGCGGAATAAAAGATGGGTCTAAAGGAAGGGTAAAATAAAAAGTGGTGCCTCGATTTTCTTCTGATTTAAACCAAATTTTTCCGCCGTGTCTTTCTATAATATTCTTTGCCAAATACAAACCCAAACCAGTGCCTAAAGTTTCTTTTTTGACTACTTTTTGAGAACGGAAAAATTTGGTGAAAACTTTTTCTTTTTCTTCTTCAGAAATTCCAATTCCTGTATCTTCAACTGAAACCATTACAAATGGCCTGTCTTTTAAAACTTCCAATTTAATTCTTACTTCTCCGTTTAAAACATTATATTTAATAGCATTATCAATTAAAATTTCCATTACTAATTTAATTCTTAAAGGGTCAATGACGATTGGATTTAAAGGTGGCTTTAAGCGATAAAAAATCAATTTAATATTGTTCTTTTCGGCAATTGGCTTAAATTTAGCCAAAGTTGTTTCAATAATTTTTTCTAAATCATTTAGACTAAACTCAAAGCCAAATTTTCCTTCCTCAATTTGGGCAGCGTTTAATAAATCTTCAACTGTTTCAATGCTTTCAGATAAAGCCGCTTTTGCTTTTTCCAGTAAATCTTTCTGAGTTTCGTTTAAAGGACCGGTCTCATTTTGCGATAAAACATCTAAAATCCAATTTAAGCCAGACAGGGGCGTCCTTAATTGGTGAGCGGCAATAGTAATAAAATCTGACTGAATTTTTCTTAAATTCTCCTCTCTTGTTAAGTTGTGGATAACTTTCAAAAAACCGTAAACTTTTCCCTTTTCATCTATCACTTTGGTAGTGACAATTTCAAGGGTTAATTCCTGAGGTTCAAAAAATTTTACTTTTACCTTTTGAGGATAGGTATCTAACTGCTGTTCTAAAACTGCTGGTGCTAAACTTGGAAAAATAATTTTTACCAGTAGAGAGAACTTTTGATTATTGGCCATTTCTGGCGTAATAATTTTCCCTATCAATTCTTCTTTTTTAAGATTGGTTAATTTTTCCAAAGCCGGATTGGCCAAAATTACTTCAAAATTCTGGCTATAGGCAATGGCCGGATCATCAATGCTTCTAATCATCGCATTAATCTGAGTTCTTTCCAACTGCAGTCTTGAAGAAATATCAATTAAATTAATCGCCAGAATACTTGTAATTAACCATAAAACCAGACCTAAAAAGGAAATCAATTTCAATGGCAAGTCTACCTCAAAAAGATAGCAAAAAACACTATTAACAATTAAAAGCAAACCCAAAAATAAAAATGGCAAAAAAGAAGAAGAAAACAAGTGTTTTTTCAATTTTCCAAAAAAATCCATAAATTATTGATACAATATGCTAATGAATATATGAAATGCGGATGTGGACGATATTAGATGTCGTTAAAATAAATGCTAAATGTTATTCCGAAGCCTCTAACCAAGTTTTGCCAGTTTTTACTTTGACCTTTAAAGGCACTGATAAAGGATAAACATTTTCCATTATTTCTTTTAATTTATCCTCCATTGCCTCTATTATCTCAAATTTTCCTTCAAAGAGCAACTCGTCATGAATCTGACAAACCAAGAAAACTTTATTTTCTAATTCTTTTTCCCTTAAAAACTCGTCTATCTTAATCATTGCCAGATTTATCAAGTCGCTTACTGAACCCTGGATTGGAAAATTAACTGCAATTCTTTCTTCTTCTCTGCCAATTCTGCCCAAAGCGCCAATCAAGGGTAAAAATCTTTTTCTTTTAAAAATAGTTTCTCCAAAACCATTTTTTTTACTCTCGTTTACTATTTTATCCAAATATAGTTTCAAACCGACAAAATCAGAAAAATATTCTTCTCTAAAAATTTTTGCCTGGTTCTTGGATATTCCCGCAGCCTCGGCAAAAGCATTTTCTCCCATTCCATAAATGATACCAAAATTAAGAATTTTTGCCTGTTGACGCATTAAAGGAGTGACCTGGTCAATAGCGACGTTATAAATCTTACTGGCAGTTAAAAGATGAATATCAATATCTTTTAAAAATGCTTCTTTCAAAGTGGAATCATTTGACAGATGAGCGGCAACCCGAAGGTCAATTTGAGAATAATCTAAAGACAAAAAAATCCAGTCTTTCTCTGTTATAAAACAATTTCTGATTTTTCTTCCCCAGTCGCTTCTTAAAGGAATATTTAAAAGATTTGGCTTTCCAGAAGAAAGCCGACCAGTGGCAGTACCAGTCTGATTAAAAATCGTGTAAATTCTTTTGGTTTGTTTATTAATAAAATTTGGCAATAAATCCAAGAAACTGTTTTTCAGTTTTTTTAGTTCGCGGTATTCTTCTATTAAAGGGACAACTGGATGTAAATTTTCTATTTTTTTTAATTCTGAAGAATCAGTAGAAATTTTGCCAGTGGCTGTTTTTTTTAAATTTTTTGAATCGATTTTTAATTTTTCAAAGAGAATTTTTGTAAGTTGAACCGGCGAATTAATGTTAAAAATTTCGCCGGTTTGAGCAAAAATTTCTTTTTCCAGATTAACTATTTTCTCTGACAGGTTGCTATTTAACTTTAAAAGTTTTTTTTCATCTACTAAAATTCCCCTTCTCTCCATTTTGGCTATTACCTTAATCAAAGGTTTTTCAATTGTTTCATAGGCAAAATCAAGGTCTAAAGCCGTCATCTTGCTACTTAAAATATCCTCTAAATCAAATATAACGGCTGCTTTATTTTGAAGGTCGTCTTTTATTTCTTTTTTTAAAAGATAGGAAGCAACTTCTTTAAAATTGTAGTTTTTTCTATCAGGGTCTGTAAGCCAAATTTTAATTTTTAAATCATCAAGAAGATAGTTTAGAAAATATGGAATTTCTTGATACAAAATTTTAGCCTCATAAGTGATTAAAGTTTTATTTTTCAAATCAATCGTTTGCAAAAAATCTGAAAAAGAATCTTTTTTAAGATAAAAAATATTTTTGCCTCTGAAAACAAAAACCAAACCAAAAACCTCTCTTTCATACACCTTTTCTCCTCTAAAATCCATTATTAAACCAATTTCTTTTTCCTCTGAAATTTTTTCTTTTAGTTGATTTATTCTTTGATTGGTATCACAAACAATAAAAGACGTTTGAGGAACTAAAATCTCTTTATTTTCTTCAGGGAAAATTTTTGAAATTAAACTTTTAAAACCAAATTCCTCTAAAAGCGGCACTATTTTTTCTTTTTTTGGTTCCTGCCATTTCATTTCATTTAAATTAAATTCTATTGGCACCCTATTGTCTAAGGCGACTAATTGACGGCTAAAAAAGGCCTCTTTTTTATATTCTTTAAGATTAGCAAGAATACTTAAAGAGAGGTCTTTAATTTTATTTTCCTCTATTAGTTTATAAAGATTGTCTAAATTTTTGTATTTTTCTATTAAGGTTTTAGCAGTTTTTTCGCCAATTTTCGGCACGCCTTTAATGTTATCCGAAGGGTCTCCTTTTAAGGCTTTAAAATCAATCAGTTCTTTAGGTTCTAAATTATATCTTTGTTTAATTTTTGAAGGAGTATAGATAATCTGGTCTTTAATCCCCTTTCCAAAAGTATAAACCGACACTTTGTCATTTACTAATTGCAAAGTATCTAAATCACCGGTCAAAATAATAATTTCTAAATCTTCATCTTTAAATTTTTCTACAATAGTAGCAATAATATCGTCAGCCTCATAACCTTCTTTTTCTAAAATTAATACTCCAAAAGCATTTAAAAATCTTTTGACAATTTCTACTTGCTCGTAAAAATTTTCCGGCACTTTAACCCTTTTTGCTTTGTATTCTTTATACTCTAAATGTCTGAAAGTCGGCCCTTTTAAATCAAAAGTAGCCGCTAAATAATCAGGTTTTAGTTCTCTTATTATTTTCAAAAACACCAATAAAAAACCATAAACTCCATTGACCAAAATTCCTTTTTCCGAAACTAAAGGAGGAAGAGCATGATATGAGCGGTGCAAAAGAGCGTGACTATCTAAAAGGATTAACTTTTTCATAAATTTTTATAGGAATTAATTTTACTGCTAATTTCTAAAATTCTTTCTTTTTCTCCTTTAATTTTAATTTTTATTCTAATATAGTTTTTGGGAAGAATTTTTTTAATTTTGTTTCCCCATTCAATAAAAATTAAATTCTTTTTATCTTTTAATAAGTCCTTGAACCCTAAATTGGTAATTTCTTTTGTCTTTTTGAGGCGATATAAATCCAAATGCCAGAGGTACTTAAAATCTTTTCTTTTTAAAGGGTATCTTTTCATAATTACAAAAGTTGGGCTGTTAATTTTTTCTCTAATTTTTAAAGCTTTCCCAATTCCTTTTAAAAATTGAGTCTTACCCGCGCCCAATTCTCCTTCTAAAGAAAAAACTAAAGCCCCCTCTTTAAAAGGAGGTCTTTTAATAATCTTTTTAATAAAATCCGAAGCAATTTCCTTAGTCTGTTTCGGACTCTTGCTTAAAATTTCCTGCTTCATTTTTATTATTATAACACAGGAATAGATAAAAGATAATAAATAAAAAATAAAAGATTAAAAATTAGAAATTAAAAATTAAAATATTTTATTTATTATCTTGCTTTGTGTTATAATATAGATAATTTATATGGATGATTTGGCAAAAAAAAGAGAAGAGCAAATAAAAACTCTTTGGCAAGAATCAAAAGAAAGATTAGCCGAGCAATTGGCAATAAAAAATAATCTTTTATACGCCAATTTAAGAAAAACTGCCATTGAAACCAGTGCCTTAGAGATAATAGACCAGAAAACCGCTCAGGAAGTGGGGGCTTTGGTTTTTGGTAAAATTGGAAATAAATTAAAATTAGCGGTTCTTGACCCTTTTTCTTTTAAAGTTATTCAGTTAATTGAAGACTTGAAACAAAAAAACTACGAAGTAGTAGTTTATGTTGTTACTAAAGAAAGTTTTGATTGGGCTTTTAGTTTTTATCGATATGTTAAAACCCCTTTGGAACAAATAAGACAATTTCTTGATGTTTCTCAAAATAAAGAAGTTAATTTTCAAAGTCTTCACGAAGAACTTTTAAATATTGAGAAAGAAAACGTGACGTTAATAACAACCACTATTTTTAAATCAGCAGTAATTGCCGATGCTTCAGATGTTCATATTGAACCACGAGAAAAAAGCGCTTTAATCAGGTTTAGGATTGACGGGGTTTTATACGAAGTTGCAGAAATTGATAAAGAAAAGTATCAAAAACTTGCTTTTCGTTTAAAACTTATTTCAGGCATTAAAATTAATTTAGAAAATATTGCTCAGAATGGCCGTTTTTCTATAAAAAACAAAGACAACCTATATGATGTTAGGGCTTCAACTTTGCCTTCTCCAAATGGCGAATTCTTTGTTTTTAGAATTTTAAATCCTTTAAGAGCGGCTTTTGGCTTGAAAGATTTGGGTTTATCTGACAAAGGAATAGAAATTTTTTCCACTTATCTTTCTTCGCCAAATGGAATGATTATTATTACTGGACCAACTGGTTCTGGTAAAACTACAACCTTATATGCCTTGCTAAAAAAGAAATATTCTCCAGGAATTAAAATCATTACTATTGAGGACCCAATTGAATACAAACTTGAAGGAATCAATCAAACTCAAGTGACTAAAAAATACGATTTTGCCACTGGACTGAAATCAATAATGCGGCAAGACCCAGATGTAATCTTAATCGGCGAAACGCGTGATAAAGAAACAGCAGAAATTGCGGTCCAGGCTGCTTTAACCGGCCATTTGGTTTTTACTACTCTCCATACTAACGAAGCAGCCGGAACAATTCCTAGAATAAAAGAATTAGGGGTTGACCAAAAACTTTTAGCCGATGCTTTAAAATTAATTGTTGCTCAAAGATTGGCCCGGAGATTATGCCCTTATTGCAAAGAAAAATATCTTCTTTCACCTGAAGAAAAAGAAACTCTAATTGAAGCCTTTAGTATTCTTTCTCCAAAAAGCGGCGTTAACATTCCTAAAGATATTCCTTTTCTTTACAAAGCCAAAGGCTGCGAGCATTGCCACTTTCTTGGCTACAAAGGTCAAATTGGCTTTTTTGAATTTTTACCGATTACTTCAAGAATTATTTCAAAAATTAAGCAAGGGTTAGGTCAGGACGAAATTAGAAAAACCGCTATTGATGAAGGAATGGTGCCTTTGTTTCATGATGGTCTTTTGAAAGTCATTGAAGGAATTACCTCGCTTGAAGAATTAAAAAGAGTGGCAGGCGATATTGATTATATTAAAATTTTATATAAAGAAATATTTTCAGAAACACTGGTAAGAGGAATAAAAATCAGCGACCAGGAAGAAGCGCAAATTGAAAAAATTTTAAATCAAAATGAATCAGTTCTAAATTTGATTAAAGACCTTTCAAAAGAAAAACAAATTGGTTATATTTTAGCGGCGGCTTTTAAATCCCGAGCTACCGATGTTCACTTTGAACCAGAAGAAAAAACTTTCAAAGTCAGACAAAGAATTGATGGAGTATTAAACGAATTGCTATCTTTAGAAATAAATGAATATCCTGCCTTTATTAATGAAATTAAAACAGTCGCTGGTCTAAAAACTGAAATTACCCAAGAAGTTCAAGAAGGAAGATTTAAAGTTATTTTACCAAAAGAAAGTTTTGACATTCGTTTATCAATTATTCCTTCTGGATATGGCGAAATTGCCACAATGAGACTTTTAGGCGGAGAAATCAAGGCGCCAGAGATAGAAAATTTAGGCTTTCTTGAACCAGACAAGGCAAAAATAGAAAAACTTTTAGAAAAAAAAGTGGGGTTAATTCTGTCTGCTGGCCCAACTTCTTCAGGAAAAACTACGACTTTATTTGCTATTTTGAAAAGATTGGCTCAACCAGGTGTAAAAATCATTACAGTTGAAGATCCAATTGAATATCGCTTGGAAAATGTTGTTCAAACTCAAGTCAACGAAGAAAAAGGATATACTTTTGCTAAAGCCTTAAGAAGTCTTCTGCGTCAAAATCCCAATATATTTTTAATCGGTGAAATCAGAGATAAAGAAACTGCTCAATTAGTCTGGCAATCAGCAATGACCGGCCATCTGGTTTTATCCACCATTCACACTAACGATGCTTTAGGAGTTTTCCCCCGGCTTGAAAGTCTGGGTATTCCTTCAAAAGAACTAACTACAGCCATTAATGCGATTATTGCCCAAAGGTTAGTCAGAAAACTTTGCCCTCATTGTAAAAAAGAAACTCAGATCCCTAAAGAAATGAAATCTTTAATAAACTCTGCTCTAAAATATTATCCCCAATTTAAAGATTTAACTTCCAAAGAAAAAATTTATACAGCCAATGGCTGTCCCAAATGCAGTTTTACTGGTTATTATGGTCTAACTGGAATTTTTGAAATAATTATGCCAGAAAACAAACAGGAAATAACAAAAGTTGATTTTGCAAAATTAATTGATGATGCCACTATTAAAGTCTTAATGGGAATCACTTCTTTTGAAGAAATCAAAAGAGTTTTGGG
>DAOSBJ010000011.1:0-1225 GCA_035360795.1 Minisyncoccota bacterium | reverse complement strand
AAAAACCCGCTAATCTATAGGCAATCCTCCCATAAAGGGAGATCCGGAGTTTTAAAGAGGTATATTTCAGCCGGAGCCAAAATACCCATCTTGAGTAAAACTCCAACAAGCCTCTTATAAATAATTGACTTGTTTGCCTACAGATTAGCGGGTTTTTAACAGTAATATTATAGCAAATTAATCTTAATCTGTCAATAGAAATTAAAGGATTCAATGAATAAAGTAATCCTATTATACTCAGGATTTTTTTCTTGTCAAGATTTATTTTAAAGAAGGGAAACAATCAAAATTGCAATCACGGAAATTAATTTTATCAAAATATTTAAAGACGGACCGGCTGTATCTTTAAAGGGGTCGCCAACTGTATCGCCAATCACGGCGGCTTTGTGAGTTTCTGAATGTTTGCCACCAAAATTTCCGGCTTCAATATATTTTTTAGCATTATCCCAAGCGCCGCCGCTATTTGCCATCATAATCGCTAAAAGAAATCCTGAAGCCAATGAACCTATTAATAACCCTCCTAAAGCTTCTTTTCCCAAAAGAAAGCCAATCACAATTGGCGAAATAACAGTAACTAATCCCGGAGCTATCATTTGTTTTAAAGAAGCCCGGGTAACAGTTTCAACGCATTTTTTATAATCTGGCTTTGCCTTTCCTTCTTTTAATCCAGTAATTTCTCTAAACTGCCTTCTTACTTCCTCAACCACTTTCGAAGCAGTTTTCCCCACTCCCTCCATTGCCAAAGCAGAAATGAAATAAGGGAGTAAAGCTCCTAGAAAAACTCCCGCAATTACAATAGGATTTTTTAAATCTAAAATTTCTAATTTTGAGGCCTCAAGATAACTGACAATCAAAGCTAAAGCGGTTAAAGCAGCTGAGCCAATCGCAAAACCTTTACCAACAGCCGCGGTTGTATTTCCAATGGCATCTAATGACTCGGCTTTTTCTCTTACCTCATCTCCTAATTTAGCCATTTCGGCAATCCCAGCTGCATTATCAGCCACTGGACCGTAGCAATCAGTGGCCAAAGTAATTGCCAGAGTTGAAAGCATTCCAACACCTGATAAAGCCACGCCATAAATTCCACTAATTTTATAAGTAAGAATCATTGCCAAAGAAACAATAATAATCGGTAAAGCCGTACTTTTCATTCCCAAACCTAATCCCATAATAATATTAGTCGCGGCTCCTTTTTGAGAGGCTTCAGCCACTGATTTGGTTGGCG
>DAOSBJ010000010.1:0-20136 GCA_035360795.1 Minisyncoccota bacterium | reverse complement strand
TTGCTATCCGAGAAGGAGGAAGAACTGTTGGCGCCGGAGTAGTGACAAAAATTCTAAAGTAATTTAAAATTTAAAATTTCTGTGGCAGATTCTAAAAGAAGAACTAAAACTGAAATGAAAACTGAAGTTCAGTCAAAGATTAGAATCAAAATTAAGGGCTATGACTATCGAATTTTGGATAACTCCTGTCGTCAGATTATTGATACTGTTTTAAGACAAGGAGGAGAAGTCGTTGGCCCTATTCCTTTACCAACCGAAATTCATCGTTATACTGTGAATCGGGCCACTTTTATTAAAAAGGATTCAAGAGAACAGTTTGAGATGAGAATTCACAAAAGATTGATAGAAATAGTTAACCCGAACCAGAAAATAATTGAAGCTTTGTCATCTTTGAGCTTGCCCGCAGGAGTAGAAATAGAGGTAAAGATGTAAAAAGGAGGAAGAAATGAAAACTGGGCTCAAGCCCAGTTTTTCAGTGAAAAGTTTTCTTTAAACAAAAATAACTAAATAGGCATGAAATTTATTTTAGGAACAAAAGAAAAAATGACGCAGATATTTTCAGAGGAAGGAAAAATTATTCCAGCAACAATCATTAAAGCTGGACCAGTTAAAGTTACTCAAGTTAAGACCAAAGAAAAAGATGGTTATGAGGCAGTTCAGGTTGGTTTTGGAACAAAAAAGAAAATTTCTCAACCCCTTAAAGGTCATTTAAAAGATCTTGGTAATTTCCGCTGGCTCAAAGAATTTAAAATTGATGGTCAAAGTTCTGAGTTTAAAGTTGGTGATGAAATTAAAGTCGATGTTTTTCAACAAGGAGATAAGGTAAAAATAGTAGGAATAAGCAAGGGAAAAGGTTTCCAAGGGGTAGTAAAAAGACATGGTTTTCATGGAAGCGATGCTTCTCATGGAACAAAAGATAGATTGCGCGCGCCTGGCTCAATTGGCGCCACCCATCCCCAGCATGTCCCAAAAGGGAGAAAAATGGCTGGTCATACAGGACTCAAAAGAATTACCTTAAAAAATGTGGAAGTAGTAAAGGTAGATAAAGAAAATAATTTAATTTATTTAAAAGGAGCAATTCCCGGAAACAGAGGTTCTTTAGTTTTAATTGAAGCAAAGTAAAATTATGAAGACTCAACTCTACAATTCAAAAGGAGAGGTATTAAAGGAAATAGAATTGAATGATAAGATTTTTGGTCAAAAATTTAAGAGCGACTTTATTCATCGCCTTTATGTTTCCTATTTAGCTAACCGGCGTCAGCCAATAGCTTTTAGCAAAGATAGATCAGAGGTCAAAGGAGGAGGAAAAAAGCCCTGGCCACAAAAAGGAACTGGTCGGGCTAGACATTCTTCGATTCGTTCTCCTTTATGGAGAGGAGGTGGAGTAACTTTTGGTCCAAGACAAAAAGAGAGAAATTTCAAGAAAAAAATAAACAAGAAAGAAAAAAATCTGGCTTTGTGCCAAGTTCTTTCCCAAAAAATCAAAGATAAAGAAATTATAATTTTGGATAATTTGAAAATTAAAGAACCGAAGACAAAAGAAGTGATTGAGGTTTTTAAAAATTTGAAATTGATTGACAAAAACAAAAAACAGCCAGCAAAAAAAACAATTTTATTAATAGACCCCAAAGATAAAGAAATTAAATATGCCAGTCGCAATATCCCTTCGCTAAAAATAATGACAACAGAAAGTATAGATTTGATAGACCTCTTAAATTATAAATATTTGGTATTCTCAAAAGATATTCTGCCTAAATTGGAGAAAAAATTAACTTCAAAATAATATGCCCCCTTTAAAGATTTTTAAGTCAAAAACAAAAACAATAGAGAAAGAATCAGAGACGAAAAAAGAGGAAAAAGAGGTTAAAAAACCAGCAATTAACTTTTTGAAAGTTAAGCCAGTTTTGATTAAACCTTATATTAGCGAAAAAGCCACCTTTTTAAAGGGTTTAAATAAATATATTTTTGAAGTTGAAAAAAAAGCAAACAAAATCGAAGTTAAAAAAATTATTGAAAAATTATATAATGTTAAAGTTGAAAAAGTTAATTTTGTAATTTTAAAGTTAAAGAAAAAAAGAATGGGTCGAAATATAACTCAATTTAAGCCCAAAAAGAAAGCAATCGTTACCCTGAAAGAAGGGTATAAAATTGAGATGTAATTCTTAATTAATATTTATGAAAAGGTATAAACCAACAACTCCCGGAAGAAGACATTATACAGTAGAGGATCGTCAGATGATTACGAGCGACGAGCCTTTTAAGGCATTAACCAAAACAATTAAAAAAGCAAAAGGAAGAACTAAAGGATTGATAACAGTTAGACATAAAGGAGGAGGCAATAAAAGAATTTATCGAGAGGTTATTTTTGGCGAAGAAAAAAAAGGAGTTAAAGGAGTGGTTAAAAGCATTGAATATGATCCTAATCGTTCTGCCTTTATCGCCTTAGTAAGTTATCAAGATGGTGACTGGCGTTATATTTTAGCGCCAAACAATTTGAAAGTAGGAGACGAGATAATTTGCGAAGAAAATGCTCCCTTAAAAGAGGGAAATCGATTGCTTCTTAAAAATATTCCTATTGGAACACTTGTCCATAATGTAGAAATTCAACCAAATACAGAAGGAAAATTGGGAAGAGCAGCTGGGACAGCAATTCAAATTGCCGGACAAGAAGGAGAATATACTTATTTAAGAATGCCATCTTCTGAAATAAGGAAAGTTTTGAGCTCGTGTTATGCTTCAATTGGACAATTATCTAATTTAGAGCATGGATTGGTGAGTTATGGTAAAGCAGGAAGAGTGCGCGCTTTAGGAATTAGACCAACAGTGAGAGGAAAAGTAATGAATCCTCGCGAACATCCTTATGGCGGCGGAGAAGGAAGAACACAGCGCGGAACAAAAAGACCAAAAGATATCTATGGCAATGTTACTGGCGGAAGAAAAACAAGAAAGAAAAATAAATATTCAGATAAATTAATAGTTGAAAGAAGAAAGAAAAAATAAAAAATATGGCAAGATCAATAAAAAAAGGACCATTTGTTGACCAAAATATTTTAGAGAAACTCTCTAAGATGAAACCCGGAGATAAGACTCCTATTAAAACTTACTCCAGGGATTCAATGATTACCCCTGAAATGATAGGGTTTGTTTTTGCTGTTCATAATGGTAAAGACTTTATTCGAGTAGAAGTAAAAGAAGAAATGGTTGGTCATCGCTTAGGAGAATTTGCTCCAACAAGAAAGTTTATAAAACATGGTGGAAAAATGCAACGAGCTTTGGAAGCAAAAACAGGCGAAACGCCAAAAGAACCAGAAACAAAAGTAACCAAAGTTAAAGTTTAAAGAAAAACTATGGAAGTCCAGGCAAAATTAAAATATTTAAGAATTAGCCCAAGGAAAGTTAGATTAGTAACTGATTTGATAAAGGGATTAGATGTTAAAGAAGCTGAACATCAGCTTAAATTTTTACCAAAAAGAGCCGCCTTGCCTGTTTTAAAACTTTTAAAATCGGCAGTGAGCAACGCGACAAATAACTTTAATTTAGATGCCCAAGATTTGTTTATTTATCAAATTAGAGTTGATCAAGGCCCAACCCTTTTAAGATATATGCCTCGCGCAAGAGGAGTAGCTAATGAAATTAGGAAGCGCAGTTCTCACATTACAATTATTCTCAAAGATAAAAAACACAAAGAAAAAGAAGAAAAAGGAGGAGTGAAAAAAATGCAAGAAAAAGAAATTCCTAAAATACATAAAGAAAAAGCACCGGTTGCGCCAAAACAAGAGAAGAAACAAGAAATTAAAAAAGAAAGAATAAAAACCCAAGTTATGCCAAAACAAAGAATATTTAGAAGAAAAGCGATATAAAATTAATTAATATTATGGCCCAATATACTAATCCAAAAAGTTTAAGAACAGGAATTACTAAGGAGTGGGACTCCCGTTGGTTAAATTTGAAAAAAATGCCTCAACTTTTAAAAGAAGATCAGGCAATTAGAGAGTTGATACTTAAAGGAGGAAAAGAGTTAAGAATTGAAAAAATTGAAATTGAAAGAAAGTTGGATAATATTAAAATAGTTATTCATACTGCCCGCCCAGGACTGCTCATTGGCCGACAAGGACAGGGAATAAACAATATCGAAAAAGCAATTGCTAAATTATTACGAAAACAAGCGAAAGATAATAAGTCAGAAAAGAAAACTAACTATAAAATCAGCGTTTCCGTAGAAGAAGTAAGAAGACCAGAAACTTCAGCACAAATTATGGCGCAAAATATTGCTGAGGATATTGAAAAAAGAATTCCCTATCGTTTGACAATGAAAAGGAATTTGGCTCGAATTATTCAGCATAAAAATGTTGGAGGAGCAAAAATTATGATCTCCGGCAGATTAGATGGTAATGAAATCGCGCGAGATGAATGGCTTCAAGAAGGAAAATTGCCCCAGCAAACATTAAGGGCAGATATTGATTATGGTTTTGCAGAAGCATATTGCACTTATGGAGTAGTCGGGGTAAAAGTTTGGATTTATAAATTGCCCGAAGAAGAAAAAAATAAATAATAATTAATAAATATGTTGGCGCCGAAAAAAGTAAAACATCGCAAAATGCAGAAAGGAAGAGGAAGGTTTCGTAACCTCGAAACAAGAGGAGTGAATTTAGATTTTGGCAGTTATGGTTTAAAGGCATTAGAAGAAAAGTGGTTGACTAGTCGCCAAATAGAGGCAGCAAGGAAGGCAATTGCCATTGTTTTAAAAAAAGAAGGGAAAGTTTGGATGAGAATTTTTCCTGACAAGCCAATTACTAGAAAGCCGCCGGAAGTGACAATGGGTGGAGGAAAAGGAAGCGTTGAATTTTATGCTTTTCCAGTTAAGCCCGGGAGAATAATTTTTGAAGTGGATGGAGTTTCAGAAAATATGGCGCGTCAAGCATTAAAGGCTGCTGCCTCTAAACTACCAATTAAAACTCTTTTTGTTAAAGATTAGATATGAAAATAAAAGAACTAAAAAACAAAAAATCTGATGAATTATTAAATTTACTGGCAGATTCAAGAAAAAAACTTGCCGAATTAAAAATAAATTTAGCTAGCGGCAAAGTAAAAAATGTCAAAGCAGTGAAAATGTTGAAAAAAGATATTGCCAGAATTTTAACTATCTTAAATGAAATGAAAATAACTTCTTAAAATATTTATTATGGCAGGAAAAACAATAAAAAGGAGATTAAAAGGAAAAGTAGTCAGCGATAAAATGATGAAAACTGCAGTGGTGGCGGTAGATTCTTTAAAATTTCACCCAAAATATAAAAAATATTATAAAGTAACGAAAAGATTTAAGGCTCAAAATGATAATAATAAATATAAAGAAGGAGATAAAGTTATAATAGAAGAAACCAGACCCCTTTCTAAAGAAAAAAGGTGGAAAATTATCGGTTATTCAACTTAATTTTATGATTCAACCAAGAACAATTTTAAAAGTAATAGACAATAGCGGAGCAAAAACTGTTCGTTGTTTTCGGGTTTTGGGCGGGAGTTATAAAAAATATGCAAGAATTGGAGATATAATTGTTGCTTCAGTTCAAGCAGCTGAACCAAGAAGAGAGGTAAAAAAAGGAGATGTAGTTAAAGCAGTGATTGTTTGGCAAAAGCAACCATATCACCGAAAAGATGGAAGTTATATCAGGTTTGATGAAAATGCGGTGGTATTAATAAATGAAAAAAAAGAGCCAATTGGTAATCGTTTATTAGGGGTTTTGCCTCGAGAAATAAAGGAAAAGGGATATAATAAGTTAGTCGCTTTAGCCACAGATTTTGTTTAAAAATTTAATTGGACTAGGAACTATATTTTTCAAAATATGAAAATGGAAATTAAAAAAGGAGACTTAGTAATGATTATTAAGGGAAAAGATAAAGGGAAGACAGGTAAAGTAATTAAAACTTTACCCAAAGAAGGCCGCTTATTGATTGACGGTTTAAATTTAATTAAAAAAATTAAAAGACCAAAAAAAACTGGCGAAAAAGGAGAAATAATGTCTGTGCCAGGACCGATTAGCCGTGCAAATGTAAAAGTAGTCTGTCCAAATTGTAAAAAACCTACCAGAATCTCTCATCTATTTGAAAATGGAAAGAAATATCGCCAGTGTAAAATTTGTAAAGCAAAAATTTTATAATATGAAATTACCTTATAAAGAACAATGGAAAAAAGTTGTAGTTCCTGAAATGAAGAAAAAATTCAATCTTAAAACCGAAGAATCTGTGCCGAAGATTGTAAAGGTAGTGGTTAACGCTGGCATTGGGAGATTAATTACTTCAAGCAAAAATAGCGACGAGATAGTTGAGAAAGTATCACAGCAACTTAAAATGATTACTGGTTTAAAGCCATCTTTAAGACCTTCAAAGGTTTCTATAGCTAGTTTTAAATTAAGAGAAGGAATGCCAGTTGGCTTGAAAGTTACTTTAAGAGGAAAAAAAATGGAGGATTTTATTTATAAGTTTATAAATGTAGTTCTGCCGAGAATCAGAGATTTTTGGGGAATAAAAGAAAACACAATTGACGCTTCAGGAAATTTAAATTATGGTTTGAAAGAGCAAGTGGTTTTTCCCGAAATAAGTAAAGAAGAGGCAAGTTTCATTTTTGGTTTAGAGATAAGTTTTGTTACCAATGCCAAAAATCGTCAGATGGCAAAGGAACTTTTTACTCTTTTAGGCTTTCCCTTTCAAGAGACAAAATAATTTTTAAATAATTTTTCAAATTTATGGCAAAAAAATCTGTTATTGCAAGAGCGCTTAAAAAACCAAAATATTCTACCAGAGTTGTTAGACGATGTTGGCGTTGTGGTCGAAAAAGGGGGTATATGAGAGATTTTGGTTTATGTCGAATTTGTTTTCGAGAGTTGGCTTCTAAAGGAGAAATTCCGGGAATTAGAAAAGCCAGTTGGTAACTTAAAATTTTTAATTTTATAATTTTAATTTTTTAAATAGTATGACTGACCCAATTGCAGATATGATAACCAGAATAAGAAATGGTCAAATGGTTAAAAAAGAAACCGTTAAAGTTCCTTTTTCCAAATTTAAAATGGAAATTTTAAATGTTTTGAAGAAAAACGGCTACATTAAAGATTTCGTTAAAATTGGCCGAGAGCCAAAAAGAATGATTGAAATAACTCTTCTGTATAATGAAGATAAAACTCCAAAGATTACCGAAATAAGAAAAGTTTCAAAACCATCTCAACGGATATACAAAGGTTCAAAACAAATTTGGCCAGCAAAAAGAGGGTTTGGAATTTATGTTGTTTCAACTTCCCAGGGAGTAATGTCGGATAAAGAAGCGAGAAAGAAAAATTTAGGCGGAGAAATTTTAATAGAAGTATGGTAGGGGGGAGAAATTTTCAATTTTATAAATAATATTTAAACGATTTAATTTTTTAAAAATTAAAAATTACACAATTTACAATATGTCCCGAATTGGCAAAAAACCCATAGAAATTCCTGCTGGCGTAGAAGTAAAAATTGAAAATAATACTTTTATTGCCAAAGGGGAAAAAGGAGAATCATCTTTAAAGATTTCTCCTTATTTTGCCGTTGAATTAAAGGACAATCTTGTTTTTGTAAAACCTCAAGTTCGGCAAAAAAATACTAATAAACTTTGGGGGACAACAAGAGCACTAATAAATAATTTAATAAAAGGAGTAAGCGACGGTTTTACCAAACAATTAGAAGTTAATGGAGTTGGCTTTAAAGTAAATATAGAAGAAGATAAATTGATACTTAAAGTAGGCTTTATTAATCCAATAGTTTTGAAAATTCCAAAAGATTTAAACGTTTCAGTTGATAAAAACATTATTACGATAAGCGGCGCTTCAAAAGAATTAGTTGGTTTATTTGCCGCCAAGATTCGTCAAATTAAACCTGTTGAGCCATATAAGGGGAAAGGAATTTATTATGTTGGCGAAAAAATAAGAAGGAAGGCCGGCAAAAAAATCGCCACTACTGCTGCTTAAATCTAATTATCTAAATTCTTAAAATTTCAATGAAAAAGATTAATAAAAAAGAAAAAAGAGCGATTAGACATCATCGTCTGCGGGCTAAAATTAAAGGAAATAAAGAAAGACCCCGATTATCTGTTTATCGTTCATTAAAGCATATTTATGCTCAAATTATTGATGATGAAAAAGGAGAAACACTAGTTGCTGCCTCAGATTTTGAGATAAAAAATGAAAAAGACAATCAAAAAATAACAAAACAGGAAATCGCTCAAAAAGTTGGCGAATTAATAGCCAAAAAAGCAGAAGAAAAAGGGATTAAAAAGGTAGTTTTTGATAGAGGCGGATTTAAATATCACGGTCGAATTAAAATGTTGGCAGAAAAAGCCAAAGAAGGAGGATTAGAATTTTAATTAATAAATATGAATTTAAGAAGAAACTTTCAAAAAATTACCCCTGATTTTGAAACTCAGGTCTTAGATATCAGCCGAGTAGCGAGAGTGACAGGTGGGGGAAAAAGATTAAGTTTCAGGGCAACAGTTTTAGTTGGCAGAAAAAAGAATTATGAGATAGGTTTTGGAATAGGAAAAGGTCGAGATGTTGCCACGGCGATAGAAAAAGCAACCAATGAGGCGAAAAAAAATTTATTCAAGATTCCGGTGGTAAACAATACTATTCCTCATGAAACAAGGGCAAAATATGGGGCAGCAGAAGTAATTTTAAAACCAGCTAAAGAAGGAAAAGGGATTGTGGCTGGAGGAGTGCCGAGAGCAATCTTTAAATTAGCCGGCATTCCAAACATTAGTTCAAAAATATTAGGCAGAACTAATAATGCAATTAATAATGCAAGAGCAGTCTTAATTGCGCTTTCGAACTTAAAAGTCCCAGAAGAAAAAACAGCAAAAAACTCAAAAGAAAATACATCTCTTTAGATTTATGCAAATTCATCAATTAAAAAAAACTTATAAAACTCAAAAGAAGAAAAGAATTGGCAGAGGCGGGAAAAGAGGTAATTATTCCGGGCGAGGAATGAAAGGCCAGAAATCAAGAGCCGGTCACAAAATTAAACCCCAAATCAGGGAGACGATTTTAAAATTTCCTAAAAAAAGAGGAGTGAAATTCCAAAAAATAGTCAAAAAACCGGTAACAGTTCTTTTATCAGATATTCAAGGAAAGATTCAGGGCGATGCTGTTATTAATCCAAAAAGATTAAAAAAATCAGGATTAGTGGAAATTCCCAAAGGAGAGAGAAGACAGATAAAGATTCTTGGGTCAAATGAACTAAAATATAAATATAAGATAGAAAATTGTTTAGTTTCACAAAAAGCCAAAGAGTCAATCTTAAAAGCTGGTGGAGAAATAAAAAATAAAAAATAAAAGATAAAAAATGTTTAAAAAACTTATCAATCTTTTTAAAAATAAAGAATTAAGGAAAAAAGTTTTAACCATCCTTTTACTTTTGTTTGTTTTCCGAGTAATGGCAAATATTCCTTTGCCAGGTGTTGACCAAGCAAAACTTCAAGATTTCTTTAAGCAGAATCAAATTTTTGGTTTATTCAATATTTTCACCGGTGGCGCAATGTCAAATATTTCAATTGCTTTTTTGGGAATTGGCCCCTATATTACTTCCAGTATCATTTTTCAACTTTTGACGATGGTTTTTCCTTCTCTAAAACAAATGCTTCAAGAGGGAACAGAAAAAGAAAGAAAACAGTTTGAACAATATTCCAGAATGTTTACAATTCCTTTAGCCCTGCTTCAAGGTTTTGCGATGCTTAACTTATTAAAAAGCCAAGGGGTAGTGACTATTTTAAGCCCCTTTGACTTAATTAGAAATCTTACGGTGGTAGTTGCTTCAACAATGATTTTAATGTGGATAGGAGAGTTAATTACCGAGCAAAAATTAGGTAATGGTATTTCCTTGATTATTTTCGCCGGAATAGTAATTGATTTACCTCGTCAATTACTGGCTACTTTTATGAGTTTAACTCTGGAAAGGCTGCCTAATCTAGTAGTCTTTTTAGGGGTTGCTTTTCTAATTATTATTGGAGTAGTTTTTGTTTCTCAGGGCGAAAGAAGAATCCCAGTTAATTATGCAAAACAAGTTCGTGGCACAAAGATTTATGGCGGGGCGACCACTTATTTGCCAATGAAAGTCAACCAGGCAGGGGTAATCCCAATTATTTTTGCTTTGTCTATTTTAATGTTTCCGCAAATGATAGGCCAGTTTTTGTCTACGACCACTAATCCCTTTCTTTTAAAAATAGCCTTGGCCCTAAAGGGATTTGATACTAATTCACTAGTGTATTTGATATTATATTTTGTTTTAGTTTTTCTTTTTACTTTCTTTTATACTTCGGTTACTTTTGAACCGGAATCAATTGCTGACAACTTGCAAAAAAGAGGAGGTTTTATTCCTGGTTATCGGCCAGGAAAAACCACGGCCAATTATTTGTCTTCCTTGAGTTCAAAGATTACTTTATTTGGCGCTCTATTTTTGAGTGCGATTGCAGTTTTGCCAATTCTTCTTGAAAAAGTTTCCGGAGTAACTACGTTGGCAATTGGCGGGACTTCACTTTTAATTATGGTTGAGGTAGCAATTGAAACAATGAGGGCAATCGAATCCCAACTAATTATGCGAGAATATGAAAACGTCTAAGCCTTTAAACATTATTTTATTAGGCCGGTCTGGTTCTGGTAAAGGAACCCAACTTGATTTACTAAAGAAAAAATTACCTCTGATAGAAATTGATACTGGTGCTCTTTTAAGACAATTCATAAAACAAAAAAATCCTTTGGCTCAATCAACGGCAAGAATAATAAATAGTGGTTTGCGGGCGCCAACTTGGTTAGTGGTCAGTTTGTGGCTTAAAAAAATTTTAAATTTAAAAGAAAACGCAAAAAAATTTGGTTTAATTTTTGAAGGAAGCCCCAGAAGTTTAGATGAGGCAATTATTTTAGAAGAAGCGCTTAATCTAATGGAACGAAATAATTTCAAGGCAATTTATATTAATGTGCCAAAAGAAGAGGTTATAAAAAGATTGAGCGTAAGAAGAATTTGTCAAAATTGTAGCCGAGAATATTCCCTCGAATTAAATCCAAAATTGGTTAAAACTCTAAAATGCCCTGTTTGCGGCGGAAAACTGGTAAAAAGAAAAGACGATAATCTCAAAGCCATTAAAAACAGAATGAAATATTTTGATAAAGAAGTAATACCAGTGATTAGATATTTTAAGAAAAAAAAGAAATTGATAGAAGTTGAAGGAGTGGGAAGTGTAAATGAAGTTTTTATAAGAATTGTTCAAAAACTCAAGATTTAATTTAAATTTTATATCTATTGTGTACTCAATAAAAACCAAGGAGGAGATTAAAATTTTAAAAGAAGGTGGCAGAATTCTTTCAAGGATTTTAAAGAGAGTGGCTTTAGAAGCAAAAGTTGGCGTTTCGGCGAAATATCTTGATGATTTTGCTTATAAACTTATTAAAAAAAGCGGCGGTGAGCCATCTTTTTTAAATTATAAGCCTGATTTTGCTTTAAAACCATTTCCTAACAGTTTGTGTGTTTCTCTAAATGAGGTGATTGTTCATGGTTTGCCAAAAGAAGATTTGATTTTTAAAGATGGAGATGTAGTGTCTTTGGATCTGGGATTAAAATATAAAAATTTGTTTACTGATATGGCGCTTACAATTGGTGTTGGCAAAGTAAAACCCCTATATCAAAAAATGATTAGAGTATGCCGCGGCGCTTTAAATGAAGCCATAAAAACCATAAAAGCAAATAAAAAAATTGGAGATATTGGCTGGGCAATCGAGAATTACGCCAAAAAGAACGGCTTTGTGGTAGTGAAAGAATTGGTTGGTCATGGTGTTGGCTATAAACCTCACGAAGACCCTCTTGTTTATAATTTTGGAGAAAAAAATACTGGTTTGGTTTTAAAAGAAGGAATGGTTATTGCGATTGAGCCGATGATTACTCTAAAAAACGGGACAATCAGAGAGAATAGCGATGGTTCCTTTTCCACTTTAAATAATGAAGTAGCAGTTCATTTTGAAAAAACAGTGGCAGTTTTAAAAAATAGAGTTTTAATAATTACTCCCTAAAAGTGATATTATGAAAGAACTAATAGTTTTTTTTACTAGCGCCTCTCCTTTGGTAGAATTAAGAGGGGCAATTCCTTTGGCAATTTTGGTTTATAAATTTCCTCTTATAAAATCATTTGTAATTGCTATTTTGGGAAATATTTTGCCAATTTTGCCAATTTTATATTTTTTAGAAGGTATTTCTAATTTTTTAAGAAAAAGATTTCTGTTTTTTGAAAAATTTTTTAGCTGGCTGTTTCAAAGGACGCGGAAAAAATTCCAGGATAGTTATTTAAAATGGGGAAAAGTAGCCCTGGTAATTTTCGTTGCCACTCCTTTACCATTTACTGGCGCCTGGACAGGGAGTTTGGCCGCCTTTCTTTTCGGTTTTAAAAAGAAGGAGGCTTTCTGGTTGATTACTTTAGGAGTATTAATTGCCGCAATTATTGTGAGTTTTTTAACTGTCGTGGGAGAAAAACTAGTATAGAAATACATTTAAATGAAAAAATACGTTGTTTTTAATTGGAAAATGTCTCCAGCCTCTTTAAAAGAAGCAGAGGTTCTTCTTAAAATTTTAGTTAAAAGCAGCCCCTCTTTAAAAATTATTGTTGCTCCGCCCTTTGTTTATTTAGAGAGGGCAAAAAAGATATTAAAAAATAAATATTCCCTTTGCGCCCAGGATGTTTTTTGGCAGGATAGAACTTTCGCCACTGGCGAGATTTCTCCCAAGATGTTAAAATCGCTATCTTTAGAATATGCGATTGTTGGCCATTCAGAAAGGCGTCGTTATTTTAAAGAAACAGATGAAATGATAAATCTAAAAATGAAAGGTTGCCTTAATAATGGTTTAATTCCAATTCTTTGTATTGGCGAGGAAAAAAGAGGAGAGAAAGAAGAGAGTTCTGGTTTTAGAGTTAAAAAAATTTTATTTGACCAGTTAAATAGAGCATTTAGAGGAATTAAGTTAAATAAAAAAAATTCAGTTATTATTGCTTACGAACCGGTTTGGGCAATCGGCGGCAAAACTCCAGAAACCCCTCAAGAGGCAGAAAAAATTTCAGATTTGATCCGTTTTTGGCTTTTAAGGAGATTCAGCGAGCCAGTGGCTCTATCTATCCCTGTTCTTTATGGCGGTTCTATAAAAAGTAAAAATATCATTGATTTTTTAAGCCTAAAAAACATTGATGGCGTTTTGGTCGGTAGCGCCTCAACTAATAAAGCCGAATTAAAGAAAATTTTATCTTTAGTTCAATAAATTACTTTAATCATAAAAACTATGTTGGAAAAATTTAAAAATTATCTTAATAACGTTTTAACCATTTTTCTTATCGTGGCAGCGATTGGAATTTTAAGTTGGGCCTATTTAAACTGGCAGCAGGCGATAAGTATTGTTAACCCAGAAAGAGTGATTTCTTTTTCAGCCGAAGGTAAAGTTGTTGCTAAACCTGATATTGCCAAATTATCTTTTTCTGTTATTACCCAAAAAGAAAAAGCAGAGGAAGCGCAAGAGGAAAACGACCAAAAGATTAAAACTCTTATTGAATTTGTGAAAAGCGAGGGAATTGAAGATAAGGACATAAAAACTATAAATTATTCTCTGAATCCGCAATATGATTACTCTTGGTGCAAAAAAGATACAAAAGATTTTATTAGTTGCCCTCCGAAGATTATTGGCTATGAGTTGCAGCAAAGAGTAGAGATTAAAATTAGAAATTTCGACAAAATCAATTCTTTAGTAGGACAATTATCTTTGAAGGGCGCAAACGAAATATCCGATATCAGTTTTGAAATTGACGATCCTGAAGATTATAAGAATCTAGCCAGAGTTGAAGCCTTTAATAAAATTAAAAACAGAGTAGAACTTTTTGAAGCAAAAACAGGTGTTAAGATAGGAAAGATTATTAGTATTTCTGAAGGAGGAGAATATACTCCTTTGTATCGGAGTGCGGCTAAAGGAGAAAGTCTATCAATGAGCGCTGTTCCAAGTGCCACTATTGAACCCGGGACAAACGAAGTTATTGTCAATCTGACCGTGAATTATGCTTTGAAATAAAATTTTAAAAATGAATCACCTTTCTCCATCAGTGGTAAAAAACAAAAATATTTTGGTGCGAGTTGATTTTAATGTTGAAATTAATAAAGGAGAAATTAGCGATGATTTTAGAATTAGAAGAAGTTTAAAAACGATTGAGTTTTTAAAAGAAAATAGGGCTAAAAGGATTATTCTAATCTCCCATTTTGGTCAGCCCACGCCGAAAGATTTTTTTGAGAAAGATTTTAGTTTAGAACCAGTTGCTCTATATTTGATAAAAAAATTAAAAACACCGGTTTTCTTTGTTTCTTTTAGAAATTTAGAAGAGTTGAAAGAGAAAATAAAAGAATTTAAAAATGGCGAGTTAATCCTTTTAGAAAACATTCGTTTTTTTAAAGAAGAGGAAGAAAATAACAAGAAGTTTGCAAGAGAATTATCGAAATTAGGCGATGTTTATATTAACGATGCATTTTCAGTTTCTCATCGCCAGTCAGCAACTATCTGCGCCATTACCGAATTTTTACCTTCTTATCCGGGATTGCTTTTAGAAGAGGAAACGGCAAAACTTAAAAAAATTATTGACAATCCTCAAAAACCATTAGTGGTTATTTTGGGCGGAAGCAAAATTGAAGATAAACTCCCTCTGCTTGGTAGTTTTTCTGAAATCGCAGATTATATTTTGGTTGGGGGAGCGATTGCCAATACTATTTTAAAAGCATTCGGTTTTGAAATAGGGGATTCACTGTTTTCCCCGTCAATGATAGAAAAGATTAAAGTCATTAATTTTAAAAAATCAGAATTAATCTTACCTGGGGATTTAAAAGTTTTAACCAAAGAAGGAAAAGTGGAAATACGAGATATAAGCGTCGTTAAAAAGACAGATAAAATTTTAGATATTGGCCCTGTAGCTTATAAAAGTTATAAACAATTTATTGATAAAGCCAGAACAATTTTTTTCAATGGGCCAATGGGAAAAGTTGAAGATAGACGATTTAGAGAAGGGACGAGAGAAATTTTAGAAGGCATATTAAATAATAAGATTTCAAATTCAGTGATAGGCGGTGGAGATACTTTAAAAACCCTAAAACTCTTAAAAATAAAAGAACCATTTCAAGAAAATATTTTTTTCTCTACTGGCGGTGGCGCAATGCTTAATTTTTTGGCTGGTCAAAAGTTAAAAGGGCTAGTAGCGCTTAATTTTTATTCTTCTTAAACTTATTTATGAAAAAATTGAAAAAAGATAAAGATATTTTTGTTATTTATCATCGCTCAGATGCGGATGGCTTTGGCGCTTGTTTCAGCGCTTGGTTAAAATTTAAAGATAAAGCAAATTATTTAGGTTTCGATTATCTTAATGGTTTTCCCTTAGACATTAAGAGAAAAACTGTTTATTTATTAGACATTTCTCCCTCTTTAGAAAAATTAAAGACTTTTAAGAATAACGAAAATCGGATAATTCTAATAGACCATCATCTCTCTTCTTTAAAATTTAAAGAATCAGTTGACGAATTTATTGTTGATATTAATCACTCAGCCGCAATTCTAACTTTTAAATATTTTTTTAAAAATAAAAAGGTGCCCAAACTTTTATCTTATATTGAAGACCAAGATTTGTGGAGATTTAAATTACCCTCAAGCAATGAAATTAACATTATGATAGATTTACTGGAAAACGATTTTAGAAAATGGCAGGAATATAGAAAGAAAATAGAGAGAAAAAAAGAATTACAGAAAATAATAAAACAAGGGGAGTTATTAATAAAATATCGTCAGTATTTAATTAATCAGATAATTCCTCAGGCAGTTTTAGTAAAATTTGAAGGTTATGATGTGCTTGCTGTTAACTCGTCAGTTTTAATTTCTGAAGTGGGTAATGCTTTATGCAAAAAACATCCCCCAATGGCAATAGTTTATTCTCTTAACGGGAAAAAGAAAAAAATTTCTTTGCGTTCAGATGGTTCAGTTGATGTTTCTAAAATTGCCGAAAAATACGGCGGAGGAGGACATAAGGGAGCGGCAAGTTTTATTTTGCCCCTTGATAAGCCGTTTCCTTGGAAAAAGAATTAAGTAGGGCAAAATTATAATATGAATAAATTAGAAGTTTACGTTGACGGCGGTTCTCGAGGAAATCCTGGCCCAGCGGCCATCGGTTTTATTGTAGGCAGTAAAGAATATAAAGAATTAATAGGGGAGACAACTAATAATATTGCCGAATACAAGGCAATTATCGCGGCTTTGAAAAAAATAAAACATTTATTAGGGAAAGAAAAATTAAAAAACACCGAAGTAATTATTTACTCTGATTCTGATTTAGTGATTAACCAATTAAATGGCAATTTTAAAATTTTGGAAAAAGAATTGATTCCTTTATTCATAGAAGTTTGGAATTTAAAAATAGATTTTCCCTCTCTAAAATTTGTCCATATTTCTCGCGAGCAAAATAAAAGGGCAGACTATTTAGTCAATAGAGCACTGGATAACTCTCTTGACAAATTATTTTAGACCCTTAAAATAGATACTTAGATTAAACATGAAATGTTTATGATAAAAAACTATAAGTCCCGTCTCAATCAAACTGACATTGAAGAAATAATAAACGAGTTCAAACTCGATACTTTAGCCACCAAAAAGGTGGCTTTTTTTAATAATTTAGGGGCAGAATTATTTAAAGTAGAAACTTCGAAAATTAAAAACCCTTTATACCAATCAGTAAAATATCCACGAGAAACTTATATTCTTTATTTAAAAGAAATAAAAGAAATAGCTTCGTTTCCTCATTTGGTGGGAGAAGAACTCAATAAAAAATGTCTAAAAATAGGTGAGGCAGCAGCATTGGCAATTAACAAACTTTGGCCGATAGATTCAGAAGATGCTTTGCTTTATGATGTTTTGAGGGCAGGACCAGGCTATCGTCTTTATGAGGGATTCCAAAAAATAGGAATTAATTTATCAAAAATTAAAATCAGGCCCCATTATAAATTGCCTTCTTATCGGCATCACAACGGCACCAGTGGTCAATTAGAACTCATTTATGAAGATTTTAAAAATTTTGATGAAAATAAAAAAATAACTGTAATTAAACCAGATACAGAAGCAAGCGGCGGCACCTCAAAAATCGCCATTGAGAGATTAATGAAAGTAGCCCAACAAAAAAATACTAAAATTAAAGCAATTATTTGCACTGGTTTTATTTCTAATCCTTCTTTAAATGTTTTGCAGAATTTAGCAGAGAAATATGCTTTTCAAGTTAAAATTTTAGCCTGGGGCAATTTAACTGCTTTATATTCTAATGGTTATGATATGCCTCTTTATGGAATTGACGAAGCCTATTTTAGAGCGACAGGAAAAATAAGAAAAATTGCTGGCATTATTCCTCAAGAAATTCTGGAAGAATATCTATTGACTTTTCCGCCCGGCTCTGACCAACCAGGAGATTGGTCTGCTAGGCAAACTTATGTTGACAATGGTTTAGAGATGGAAAAAGGAGATATTTTAACGCATTTAAAAAATAGCCTTAAATTCATCAAGAGTTTATATGAAATCTCTAAAAATGAGGGGTGGTTTAAGAATTGGCATAAAGAGATTTTTGAAAGAGAGATAGAGGAATTAAAAAAGCAATTAATTAAGAGGCAGCACCCAACCTATTTGGCTTGACAAGAAAAAAAGTGATATAATAAAAAAACATTCAAAACGGTCGACAAATTAACTTAAATATAATAAAAAATTAAGCAATAAAAAATATGAAAAAATATAAAATATTTTTGAGTTTATTAGTCGTTTTTACTATCTTTTTTGGAACTTTTTATCAATCATCTGCTGCAACCCAAGAGGAATTACAGAAACTTATTGAGGCTCTTCAAAATCAAATTAAATATTTACAACAGCAATTAAGTCAACTTATGGCCCAACAATTAAAAAGTTGCCCATTTGTTACTATTGGTTTAAGCAAAGGATATTTTGACGAGCCAACTTCCGAGGTAAAAGAACTTCAGAAATTATTAAAACAAGATAAATCCATTTATCCTGAGGGACTGGTAACCGGTTATTTCGGAAGATTGACCGAGGCGGCATTAAAGAGATTTCAGGCCAAATATAATTTATCTCAAAGTGGAATTGTTGATGAAGCGACTCGCCAGAAACTTTGCGAAGTTTATCTTTCAAGGTTTCCATCGCCAACCACCACCGAAACTATTACTACCACTACTTCTTATCCAACTCCTTATTTACCAGATCTAACAATAACTGAATTTTATTATTCATCTTCTTTTCCTCAGCCTGGACAATCAGTTTATTTTACTCTAAAAGTAGCGAATAGTGGTTTAGGCGATGCTCCTCTTTCCAAATTAAAAGTATTTTTGGGAAGTCAAATAATATACAATACTGAGATTATTTTAAAAGCAGGCGAAACGAAACAATTTAATTTTTCTTGGAATTGTCCTTCTGGAACTGCTGGTGATTATGTATTTCAAGCAGTAATTGATAAAGATAATTTAATAAATGAAGTAAGAGAGGATAATAATGAAAAAATTATAGAAATATGTTGCGGTTGTGTTCCAACTTTTGCAAAACCTGATTTAGTAGTTGATAGTATAACTATGTCAGCTACTCCTGAAGTGGGTAAACCTATAAATTTTAAAATAGTGATAAAAAATAATGGGGAATTACAAGCAGATTCCCCAATCTATGTTAATTTGAAAGTTATTACAGCTCCTTCTGGAGTAAACGCGGGGAGCATAGGGACTTTAGTTTATCCTTCACTTTCTGCTGGTGCAAGTGAAGGAGAACTTTTTGATTGGCAGTGTATAGTTCCGGGTTATTACACCCTTGAAGCAGAAGTTGACCCTTATAATTATAAAATTGAATCGAATAAAAATAACAATAAGAAAACTATAAGTTTTAGTTGTACTCCGCAAGTAATAGTTCAAAAACCAGATTTAACTATTGATATTAATTCTAATAAAACAAATTTAAATGTAGGAGAAACGGCATTTATTACCTTAGTTGAAAGAAATATAGGAAACACACAGAGCGGCCCTTATTATAGCGGAGTTTTTGAAGATAATAATACCTCGCCAATTCCAGATAGTGCTTTAGGATACGATTTAGCGGCCGGTAGTTCACATACCTATTCTTTTGTTTATAAATGTAATACTGCTGGTGATCACACTCTTGTCGCTAAAATAGATTATAAAAATCAAGTTCAAGAATTAAAGAAAGATAATAATCTGGCTTCTATAATTATTTCCTGTGCACCTACGAGTTATCCTGATTTGATAATCACTACTATCCAGCTTACTCCTACTAATCCCAAAGCGGGGGATTATGTTAACTTTGTAATTACAGAGAAAAATATTGGAAGCGCTTCTGCAGGAAGACATTATATAGGTTGGTATCAAAATAATTCTCCAATGGGGGCATCATTAGTTTATGGGTTGGCTCCTAATGCTACTACTAATTATTCTTTTTCTCTTCAGTATGCTCAGGCGGGTTCTTATTCCATAAAAGCCAAGGCTGATGTTTATAATGAAGTTGCTGAATCAAACGAATCTAATAACGAAAATACAGGATCATTAACAATTAGCCCGTCTTCTATTTATCCCACTCAGACTGGTTGTATTAAATCTCCTGCTTATAATGGAGATTTGTGTAGCGGTTATAGATTAATTACTTCTTTGGAGCATAGTGCTGCTTGCTATAATTTAGACCAATGTTTAGCAGCTCAAGGAAATGGCACTTGTGTTAAATCACCAGTTTTTGAAGGAGATGCTTGCTCTGGATACCGTGTTATGCCAGGTATCTCGCGGGCTTGTTATAGTTATAGTGAATGCCAATCTGCATTAAATAATCCTGTTTCTTTAAATCTCTTGGAAACCATTCAAAATCGACTTGTCTTAATCCAAGAAACGATAAAAAATCTAATGGTCTCTTTAGTTAATTCTGTTTCTAGAGAAATAAGCAACAAAAAAACAACCCCGCCATTATTTTAAAAAAAGTAGGCGGGCAAATCAAAAATCCCGGCTTTTGGCCGGGATTTTTGATAAAGTAATGGGTTTGTTT
>DAOSBJ010000009.1:17981-22568 GCA_035360795.1 Minisyncoccota bacterium | reverse complement strand
ATAAGTGGCGCTATTTATTTAATAAATGATGTCATTGATAAAGAAAAAGATAAAAAGCATCCTTTGAAATCAAAAAGACCAATTGCCAGCGGTGCCTTAAGCCCAAAAGTCGCTTTGATTTTTAGTTTTATTTTTTTAACTTTGGCTTTGTTTTTTGCTTTCAAAATTAATTTAATTTTAGGAGGAATTTTGGTTTTTTATCTTTTATGGAATGTTTTATATAGTTTTTATCTTAAAAACATAGTGCTAGTAGATATTTTTGCTGTTTCAGTGAATTATTTATTGAGAGTTTATGCCGGAGCCAGCAGTATTTCAGTAGCGGTTTCTCCTTATTTGTTCTTAATGATTCTTACCTTGTCTTTACTGGTAAGCAGCGGCAAGAGAAAAGAAGAGCTTTTACTTTTAGATGAAGGAGCAGTAAATCACCGTTCAGTCTTAAGAGAATATAATCAACTATTGCTGGATCAATTAGTGATTTTTTCGAGCATTCTGACTACTACTATTTATTTGCTTTATACCGTAGCTCCAGAAACAGTGACAAAATTCGGCACTTATCATTTAATTTATACTACTCCTTTGGTTTTATATGGAGTAATGCGTTATTTATATTTAGTTACAGTAAAAAAGCAAGGAGCTCCTACCGAAGCGTTTACGAGTGACAAACCATTGTTTTTTAGCGTTTTACTTTGGGGTATTATTTCAGTTTTAATTATTTATTTTAAAATTTAAATTATAAAAAATATGAAAGTTTTAATTACTGGGGCAGCAGGATTTTTAGGTTATCATTTAACTCATCATCTTTTAGAGAAAGGAGATGAAGTTTTGGGTTTGGATATCGCGGAATTTCCTTTAGGGGATTATCCGGAAAGTATGAAAAAATATCAGATTGACGTCAGGGATAAGCAAAAATTAGAAGAATTAATTGAAAAAGAAAAACCTCAGACGATCGTTCACGCTGCCGCTGCTTTGCCTTTGTGGAGTAAAGAAGATATTTTTACCACTAATGTTGATGGGACTAAAAATGTTTTAGATATTGCTTATCAAAATAATATTGAAAGAGTTGTTTTTATTTCTTCAACAGCAGTCTATGGCGTGCCGAAAGTTCATCCAATTTTAGAAGAGCATCCTTTAGTTGGAGTTGGTCCTTATGGAGAGAGTAAAATTTTGGCGGAAAAAGTCTGTCAGGAATATCGGGAAAAAGGATTAGGTGTGCCAATTATCCGGCCAAAAACTTTTATTGGTCCAGCGAGATTAGGGGTTTTTGAAATTCTTTTTGATTGGGTGCACGATAACAAAAAAATTCCCGCTATCGGCAATGGCAATAATCATTATCAACTATTAGATGTTTTTGATTTGTGCGAGGCTATTTATTTAGCCCTTACTGGAGAAAAAGAAAAAGTTAATGATGTTTTTAATGTGGGAGCAATGGAATTTACTACTGTCAGAGGAGATTTGGAAAGTTTTTTCAAAAAAGTTGGCAGTAAATCAAGGGTTATTTCCACGCCTGCTGGATTGGTGAAATTTGTTTTGGCTATTTTATTCGCTTTAAAACTTTCTCCGCTTTATAAATGGGTTTATGATACTGCTGACAAAGATTCTTTTGTTTCCACCGAAAAAATCCAAAAGAAATTAAATTGGAAAGCCAAATACAGCAATCAAGACGCTTTTGTCAGAGCATATAATTGGTATTTAGAACATTATAATGAAATAAAACAAGCAGGGGAAGGAGTGACTCACCGCAAAGCCTGGAAACAGGGGATTCTGAAATTAGTCAAGAAATTTATGTAGATATGAAAGAGACCTTTAAAGAAACATATCTTCCTTTAATAATACTTTTTATTTTTCTTGTTGGTTATTTTCTTCTTTTAATATCAAGTAGCAAAGTGGTTGTTAATTACGATACTGTTGCTCATTTTTATTTTAGTTATGTCTTAAATAAAGCATTTGAAAATCATTTATTTTTTCCTTCTCTTAATCTTTTTAATGGACTTGCCTATTATACTGGCTATCCGTCTCTTTGCTATTATTTTTTCCCCCTTATAAAATTATTATTTTCTGATATTACTCTTGCGTGGAATATCTATTTATTTTTAGTTGTAGTCGGTATCGCTTTAGCCAGTTTTTATTTGGCTAAACGCCTTGATTTACCATCTTTTTACGCTTTAATTTTTGGAATTTTAGTAATTTTATTTAGGAATTATACTTGTTGTTCTGAATTTGGTGCCAGCAATATTTTTGGCATTGGGGTATTACCTTTTTCTTTTAGTTTTATTTGGTTTCCTTTGTTTTTAGGTAATGTTATTAGTAATTTAGAAACCTCTTTTGATTCAGGCAAATGGTGGAAATATGCTTTGGGTGGTTTTTTAGGAGCATTAGTTTTTTATAGCCATTATTATACTTTTTTAATAGTGGAGATGATAATAGCAATGTATTTTTTATTTGGCCTTTCCAAGAATAATTTATCTTCTCGCTTCAAATCTTTTATTTTAATTCATTGTTTTCTTCTAATTTTTATTAGTCCCGGCTTATTAGTCAATTTAGTTAATTCTTCAGATTTGCTTAATGACGCCGCCCCTTTGGCGCTTGAGCCTATTTTAAAAAGAGCGCCTTTACTTTTTCAAAAAGCCAGTGGAGAAAGTTTGGATTATAAATTGCCTTTTGTAGCCATTTGGTCAATTATCTTTCTAGCCTTGGCAGGATTATCAGTTTTGTTTAAGAAAATAAAATCTGATTTTTTTAGCGATAATCAGAAAATAATTGCTTTAGGGTTAAGTTTTGCGGCAGTTTTTATTATTTTTGCCTTATTGCTGCCATTTTCTAAAATTAAATTGCCTTACGAATTCGTTTATGCTCATTTATATGGTCGCTTTTTGGCTTTTGTAAAATATTTTTTCCTTTTATTTTTTGTTTTAGGATGGTATTTTTTCTTTCACTGGCTGTTTAAAAACAAAACTTCTAAGTTTTATTCTAATTTCGGTTATGGTTTACTGGTTTTTGTTGTTTCTGTGTTTTATATCTATCCCAGTCTGGAATATCTAAATATCAATTATATTGATTCTCCGCAAGAAAAAAAGATAATGAAAGACCTTAAATCAATAAGCGAACATCTTAATTCTTTTTCATCTAATGAAAAAAGTAATCTTTTGGTAAGTCCTTCTGCTGATATTTATTATGAGAAATTCTTTTTGCCTTATTATAGTAATGTTGATTTTATTCCTCAGATAGGCGCTTGGTGGCCTTCTTGGAAAAAAAGAAATTTTCACCATTATATTTTCGATGCTTACTCAATGGCTAATCCTCAACTTTTAGATAATTTATTTAATGATTTTAATGTTAATTATCTATTGGTCAGAAAAGAAGAGACATCAAGAGAAGATTTAAAACAATTAAGTGAGGTTGTAGAGGAGGGAGATATTTTAGCCCTTTTAAAAACTAAAAAATTTTATCCTAAAATAGAAACCATAAATTCTGTTGTTATCTTGGTAGATGATAAATTATATGTCAAAGATTTTACAGCCGCTCTTAATTTATATAAAAACACTCTTTTTAACAAAAATTATAAAATAATATTAGTAACTCCAAAGCAATTGCTATCTCAAGCCGCTAATCTTCAGAAAATGTTTCCTTTTGTTAAAGGAATCGTTATAAGAGATGTTTCTCCTCAAAATTGCAAATATATTTCGGAATTTTTGGAAAAAGGGGGTTCTAATTTTTCAAATATTATTTACCAAGTCCAAAGTGTAAATAATGTTTGTAATCTTTCTTTGAAAAGTTTTCAAGAGCAAGAAATTGCTCAATTAACTGCCACTGACAAAGATATTATTTTGTATTATCAAATTAATGACTGGCAATACTATATTTATCCCAATCAACTAAAACCCATTATTATCAAAGTTAATTATGATTATAACTGGAAGGCTGTGCAAGGAGATAAAATTATTTCTTCATTTTTTATCTTGCCATCTCATCTACTTATTATGCCAGAGAACTTAGAAACTATTTCTTTATCTTACACCAATGATAGTTTTATAATAAAGGGCGTTATTATAGCAATTTTAGTTTTTCTTACGCTAATTGGATTTCTTGTTCTTAGAGCAAGAAGACAAAAGCGAAAAAGTGAATATTTAAATAATGATTAATAAAAACAAAGTAAATTTTTCATTGCTAATTTTAGCCACTGGTTTTGGTTGCGGTTATAGTCCTATTTTTCCCGGCGCGGTTGGGGCTTTCTTGGGTTTTCTTTTGTCTTTAGTGTTATTTCAGTTGCCAAATTACTTGCGGCTGATTTTTGGTCTTTGTTTTATTGGCGTTTCTTTTTTTGTTTCTGAAAAAGCAAAAAGTTATTTTAGCAAAATAGACCCGCATGAAATTATTATTGATGAAATAGCCGGCGTAGTCTGTTCTTCTTTATTTTTTCAAACACCCGGCTGGTTTTTGATTTTTGGTTTTAAAATTCCTCTCTATTTATTTTGGGCTTTTCTTTTATTTGTTTTATTCGATAAATTTAAACCTTTTCCCGCCTCCAAGTTCCATCAGTCATCAACTAAATTCAGCATAATTTTAGATGATATTATTGCTGGCATTTAC
>DAOSBJ010000009.1:11492-17881 GCA_035360795.1 Minisyncoccota bacterium | reverse complement strand
AAGCAAAAACTAAATTATTAAAATTTTTTAAGGAATTGTCCTAAATAACTATGTCTCAGAATAAAGTAAAAATAGCGGTTATGCCAATGGCTGGAATTGGCACTAGATTTTTCCCAATTTCCAGATTGATTCCAAAAGAATTCCTGCCAGTAGGTTTTAAGCCTATGATTCATTATATTGCTGAAGAAGCTATTTTAGCAGGAGTAGAAAAAATTATTTTTGTTGTTTCGCCTTATAAAGAAAAATTTTTTAACTACTATTTAAAGAGCTATTTTTCAGAGGATAAAGAATTACTGAGATCTCTTGAAAAAGAGAAGAAAAATGAGACAATTAAAACCTTGCAAAATATTCCAAAACCAAAAATTGAAGTAGTTATTCAACCAAAGCCATTGGGTACTGGTGATGCTATTTTAAGGGCAGAAAGTAAAGTCAAAGATGAGCCATTTTTGGTTTTATTTGGTGACGATATCTCTTCTTATCCTAAAGAAGGACCGATGGCTGTTCAGTTAGTAAAAAAATATCAGGAAGTTAAAGCGCCATTGTTATGTTTGTATAAAAAACCAAAAAAGGAACTTTATGCCTATGGGGTGCCAAAAGTTGTCAAATGTCGCGGCGAGAAAGATCTATATAAAATTGTAGATATAGTAGAAAAACCGACAGAAAAGCCACCTTCTAATTTCGCTTTAGTGGGGAAATATATTTTAACTCCATCGGTATTTAATTATTTAAAGAAATTAAGGAAAAAGAATGAAGAAATTCCTTTAACAGATGCCTTTAAATTAATGATTAAAGATAGGCGAGATATTTTTGGATTAGCAGTTAAAGGAAAATGGATAGAATGTGGAACAAAAGAAAAGTGGCTGGACACATTTAAAGATAAAAATCTTTACGCAAATTAAAATTCTAAATAAACATTATGACTTTATATATTATTTTATATCTGTTTTTTTCTATTAGTGGGCTGATTTTGATGAAAAAGGGACTAATAGGAGTAAATTTGGAAGGAATTACGGAATTAGTAAAATCTCTATTAAACTGGAAATTTTTAACAACCCATTGGCAATTTGTTTTGGGAGCAGTTTGCTATGTTTTGAGTTTTTTAACTTGGATGTTTCTTTTATCAAAAAAAGAATTGTCTTTGATTTATCCTTTAACAGTTTCGATTGTTTATGTGGCGATTATGATTTCCTCGGTTTTGCTTTTTCATGAACAGTTTACCTTGGCTAAAATGATTGGGGTGGTTTTAATTGGTTTGGGCATTTTATTTTTAATAAAATAATTTTGTTCTTTTGTAATGGGAAAAAAACTTTTTAGTTTTAATTTTTTGGTTAATTTCCTTGCCACTGGATTTTTTGGCAGTTATTTAATTCCTTTTGCCCCTGGCTTCTGGGGGATGATTTTAGGAGGAATATTGGCTTATTTCACAAGAAAATGGTCTTTAATTTACAAACTAATTTTATTTTTTGCAGTTTTGATTTTGGCGATTCCTTTAAGTTCTAAAAGTGAAGAGATTTTAAATAAGGGCAAAGACCCGCATTTAATTGTTATTGATGAGGTTTGCGCGATGCTGTTTTTATCTTTATTTTTTGATTTTTTTAAAAGAATTAATATATTTGGTTTAAAAGTGCCATTAATTCTGGTGATTTTTTTAATTTATGGAATTTTTGATAGCATAAAGATTTTTCTCATTCCCAAAATAGAAAATCTTCCTCGTGGCTGGGGGATAGTATTTGACGATATAATGGCCGCAATCTATACGGTTATTAGTATGATAATCATTTTTAGGATAATATAAATAAAAACCAACCTCACAATTTTTAAATTTTTAATTTCCAATTTTTAATTTTTAAATAATTTTATAATTTTAAAGTATTAAAAATTAGAAAATTAAGACGTTATTTAAAAATTAGAAATTAAAAATTAGTTATTAATTTGTAATTATGTTTTCTATTACTTCCACTCGTCTTAAAAAAGCCGTTCTTAATCCAAAAGGAGCCTTAATTTATCTTAAAAATTATTTGAAGGGCGAAATTTTAAAATTGAAATTAAAGTTTAACTTATTACCAAAAAAAATTGATTTAAGTTATTTGTCAAAAGAAAGGAATTACAAATTTTTTACTGATAACGAAGATTTTTTGAAAGAAATAGCAAATCAGGATTTCATTATTGAAACGGCAGAAAGAATTTTGAATAATGAATTTGGATTTTTAGGAATAAATCCAAAACAATTGAAAGAAATCGAATGGAATAAAGACATTGGTTCTGGCCATTTATGGCCAAATGAATTTTATCTTGATTTAAGAGAAAATTTAAGTAAAGATTTTGGCAAGGGCTGGGATATTAAAAATGTTTGGGAACTTTCCAGATTTCATTATTTGATTCCTTTATCTTTAGCCTACTATCTAACTGGAAAACAAAAATATTTAAACAAATGGCAGGAATTAATTTCTGATTGGATTAGAAACAATCCAGTTTACTATGGACCTAATTGGCTAATAGCAATGGAAGTGGCAATTCGGGCTTGCAACTGGCTTTTCTCCTATGAAATAATCCAAAGGAGAACTGTTCTCCTTCAGTCTGGAGAGTTTGGGGAGATGTTTCAAAATTCTTTGTTTGAACATGGAAGGTTTATCTTTGATAATTTAGAATTTGCACCAATAAAATCAAACCATTACTTGTCTGATATTGTTGGTTTGGTTTATCTGGGAGTCTTTTTCCAAAAAACAAAAGAAGGAAAAAAGTGGCTTAATTTCGCAAACAAAGCCTTAGAAGAGGAGATTAAAAACCAGGTTTATGATGACGGCGTAGATTATGAACTTTCAATTTCTTATCATCGTTATAAAACCGAGTTATTTTTATGGGCTTTTTGGCTTTTGAAAATCAATGGTTTTGAAATTTCTGAGGAAACTGCTAAAAAATTGGTAAAAATGGTTGATTTTGTAAAAATTTATACCAAACCAAATGATTTGGCGCCCCAGATAGGTGATAGCGATGATTCAAGACTTCATTTGATTTGGGAAGATTTTTATCATTGGGAAAAAAGAAATCATTTCGCGGTTTTAAAACTATTTTTCTATTTTAAAGAGAAAAAACCTCAGGAACAACCCCTTAAAATTTCAGAAGAAATTAATTCTTTTTTCTTTCCGCAAGCAAAATTTTTAATTGCCTCAAGCAATGATTTTTATTTTATCACTGGCAGGGGCGAAGCTTGCAATGGCAAAGGTGGAAGTCATACTCACAATGATATTTTAAGTTTTGAATTAAATGTAAATGGCGAAGATATAATAGTTGACCCAGGCACTTATGTTTATACAAAAGATACTTTATTAAGAAACAGATTTAGAAGCAGTAGGCAACATAATGTTTGCTTCATAAATAACGAAGAACAGAACGAGTTAACAAGAGATATTTTTTATTATCCCCAGAAAAACAAATTAAAAGTTTTAGAGCATTCTGAAAATGAATCGAAGATTATTTTTTCTGGTCAACTGAATAGTTATTTTCGAAAATTTATAATCGATAAAAAAGAGAAAAGTTTAGAAATTGAAGATAAAATTTTAGGCGATAATTTAAATTTAGAATGGAATTTTCATTTGGCTCCCCAAATTAAAATCTGGCTCAAAGAAAAAACAGAAAGAAAATTCAGAGAAATTATTTTATTGGGAGAAAAAACTAAACTTATTTTTAGAGTGTCTAATGACTTAGATTGTGTTATTATAGAAGATGAGGTTTCGCCTTCTTATGGAGTGAAAGTCCCCACAAAAACCATTAAACTGTCCGGTTTCTTGAGCCAAAGCAGTCCTAAAGAATTCAAATTTAAAATGGAACCAATTAAAAATTTTTGATGAAAATTTTGCTTTACTCTCAATATTTTCCTCCGGAAACAAACGCGCCAGCCAACCGCTGGGGTTATTTTGTTAATTATCTAAAAAGTAAAGGCCACGAAATTACCGTTTTGACTTCTTACCCAAATCATCCGCAAAGAAAAATTTTTGAAGGTTATAAGAATAAATGGAAAACCGTTGAAAATAAAGAAGGTGTAAAAATAGTTCGCTCTTGGACATATATTTCTCCCTCTTTAAAGTTTTTTCCCCGGCTTTTAAATTATTTGTCTTTTTCTTTTTCCAGTTATTTAAATAGTTTATCTTTAAAAAATTTTGATTTAGTAATTGCTTCTTTACCGCCGATTTCTGTTGGGATTATAGGTTTAAAAATGGCGAAAAAAAGAAAAATTCCTTTAGTTTTGGATTTGAGAGATTTATGGCCAGAAGCGGCTGAAGAAACTGGTTATCTAAAAAAGAATTTTCTTTATCATTATACTTTAAGAAAAGCAAAAAATTTATATCAGCAAGCGGCAGTTATTTTAGTTAATTCTCCCGGAATTTTGAAAAATTTAGTTTGTTCTTATGGAATAGGCCGGGATAAAGTTATCTATATTCCTAATGGCGCTGATTTGGAATTTTTTGAGGACAATTACAATACTTCAATTATTGATGAAAAATATTCTCTCAAAGGGAAATTTGTCGTGCTTTATACAGGAATTTTGGGTTTAGCCCAGGCACCAGAAATAATGTTAGAAACTGCTGCTTTAATGCGAGAAAATGACCAAATAGTTTTTCTAATAGTGGGAGGTGGTCCAAAAGAAAAAGAAATGAGGGATTTGTTCAAAAAACTTAATTTGAAAAATGTGATTTTAACTGGTCAAAGACCAAGAGAAGAGATGCCGCTTTTTGTTAGTCGGGCTGATGTTTGTTTAGCGACTTATAAAAATTCTCCGGTTTTTGAGAAGAATATCCCTTCGAAAATTTTCGATTATATGGCAAGCGGAAAACCAGTGATTATAAATTTAGAAGGAGAAGCAAGCGAAATTATCTTAAAGGCTCAGGCCGGTCTTGTTGCCTTACCAGAGTCAGCTGAATCTTTAAAAGAAGCAATTTTAAAAATTTATCAAAATCCGGTTCTAAAAACAAAAATGGGTCATTCGGCTTTAATTTACGCCCGTCAGTACTATGATAAGAAAGAAATCAGTTTAAAACTGGAAGAAGTTTTAACTTATGTTTCTAAGATATAAAAAAAGAATTTTTATTTTAATTGTTGGCGACCTAATATGTTTTTATTGGGCTTTGATTTTGGCACTTACTTTAAGATACGGAGTAGTTGGTTTAAGGACAAGTTTTTTTAATTCTTTTTATCATTTTACTTTTATATTTGCTGTCTGGATTATTCTTTTTACCATTAGCCGAATGTACGAACTCTCTTTTTTAGAAAATAAAAGAGAATTTTATTTTTTGGCTTTAAAACTATTTTTAGTCGGTAGTTTATTTGCTACCATTATTTTTTTCTTCTTAACTCCAAAATTTATTCCGAAGTTGGTTTTAGCTTTGGTGATTGGATTTTCTTGGCTTTTTTTGTTTTTTTGGCGGACAATTGTTAATTACCTCTTGAAAGAAAGAAAAAGGAAAGTCTTTATTATTTCTCAGGCAAAAGAAACCGAAGAATTAAAAGAGTTTCTAGAAAAACATCCTTCTTTTGGAATAGAAATTTTAGAAATTTCAGAAAAATTCGATTATTCCAAAATAAGCCAAAGAATTAAAGAAGACAAAGAAATAATTAAAGATAAAAGGGGAGTATATTTTATTAGCGACCAGAATTTAAAAGATTTAAAATCCTTTTTAAAAGAAGTGAAGGTTAAAAAGCATTTTTTGAATTTTGAGGATTTTTATGAACAAATCACCGGGAAAGTTCCGTTATCTTTTTTGAGTGAAGACTGGTTTGAAAAATATTATTTTCAGAAAAATTACTTTTTTTACGAATTAATAAAACGAGTGTTGGATATTATAGGAGGAATGGTTCTTTTGGTTCTTTCTTTACCATTTTGGCCAATTATTGGAATTTTAATAAAAATAGATTCTGATGGAGAGATATTGTATAAATCTAAAAGGATAGGTAAAAATGGAAAAGAATTTTTAATTTATAAATTCAGAACAATGGTCAAAGACGCTGATAAAATTGGTCCTTCCTGGACACTTTTAAATGATAAAAGAATTACTAAAGTAGGAAAATTTTTAAGGTATAGCCATTTAGATGAAATTCCCCAAGTTTTAAATATTTTGAAAGGAGATACTTCTTTTATCGGTCCTCGACCAGAAGAAAAAAGATTGGTGGAGATATTTAAAAAAGAAATTCCTTTTTACGAAAAAAGAATGTTAATTAAGCCTGGAATAGTTGGCTGGGCGCAGATTAATTACCCTCACGGCGCTTCGGTTGAAGATGCAATTCAAAAATTAAAATATGACTTTTATTATTTAAAACATCGTTCATTATCTTTTGATTTTCTAATTGCTTTAAAAGCCTGGCGAATTCCTTTTGAGATTAAAACACATTAGGGG
>DAOSBJ010000009.1:2566-11392 GCA_035360795.1 Minisyncoccota bacterium | reverse complement strand
CTTTTGAGATTAAAACACATTAGGGGTTGACTTTTTTAAAAAAAGGAGTATAATTCTCAGTGGAAGTGAGTGTTTGATGAGGAAAGAAATTTCTTTCATCATCGCTCCTTTTGTCAGCTCCCGTCTTTTAGACGGGGGTTTTATTTACTTACCCAAATTTTTGCTCACCCGCCGCAAATTTCCAAGAAATTTAGGCAGGCAAGCAAAAATTTAGGCGGGTAAACTTGATTTCTTTTTTAGATTGAATTACAATAGAATTGGGGCCCGGAGGCTGAGCACTCACTTCTATTTTGGCAAAGGAGTTAACCCCTTTTGGGCCCCTCAAAATTTGTGAAATTTCAGTTTAATGAAGATTTTAAAGGGAATAAAAAAGGGAGTTCGTTTAGCAGATTATTCCACTATTAAAATCGGAGGAAGGGCGAAATATTTTGCAGAAGTTTCTAATTTAAACCAGTTAAAGAAACTTATTAAATGGGCAAAAGAGGGTAATTTGCCTTTTTTTATTTTAGGCAACGGCTCTAATACTCTTTTTGATGATAGCGGCTTTTCTGGTTTGATTATTAAAATTAAAAATGACAAAATTCTAAAAGAAAAAAAGAATTCACTTGTAATCGGTGCTGGCTATCTTTTAAATGATTTGGTAAGAAAAGGAATAGAAAAAGGATTTACTGGCTACGAGTGGCTAAATGGAATTCCGGGAACAATCGGTGGAGCAGTTTATGGCAATGCTGGCGCTTTTGGTTTTCAAATGAAAGATTTAGTTTTAAAAGTAAAAACTATTAATCCTTCAACATTAAAAGAAAAACAGTATTCTAACAAAGACTGCAAGTTTAAATACCGCTCATCTATTTTTAAAGAAAATAAAGAAATAATCTGGGAAGTTGAAATTTTAAAGAAAAAAGGAAACAAAGAAGAAATAAAAGAAAAAAGTTTGTCTTATTTAAAAACTAAAGTTGAAAAGAAAATGTTTTCTTATCCTTCTTTAGGAAGTGTTTTTAAAAATGTATTGATTAGAGAAACACCTTATAAAAGATATTTCAATCCAAAACAACAGGAGGTAACTATTAAAGGAGAGAAAGTAAAAGCGTCACAGGGAAAAGTCTCCAGTGGTTTCTTTATTGAGAAATGCGGCCTTAAAGGAAAAAGAAAAAATGATGCTCAAATTGCCGATTTTCACGCTAATGTGATTATAAATTTAAATAAAGCAAAAGCGAAAGATGTTTTATATCTTCTAAATCTCATAAAAGACAAAGTTTTTAAAAAATTTAAAATTGAACTCCAGGAAGAAATTGTGATTTTAAAAAATTCTTTTTAGTTATACCCAAAAAACACTTGACAAGAATTTTAGATAAACTAAAATGATAGTAGGAAAAATTAAAGAAAAATTATTTCAAAAATTATTTAATCATTTTAAAATTTTTTAAATTTTTGAAATAATTTTCTAAAACAACAAGCAGAAAATTTTGATTAGTTCTAATAAATTTTAAAATATTTTTAAAAATTTATTAGAACGGTCGGCTGCTTGTAATAAATAAATACTAACATGGCAAAGAAGAAAGCAAAGAAAGTAGCCAAGAAAGCTAAGAAGGGAGGAAAAAAGAAGAGATAATCTAAATTTTTCTTAATCCTTTCGGCTTTCTTACCCCGCACTTTTTGATAAAAGACGCGGGGAACTCGTCCCTCCCTTTTTTAAAAAAGGGAGGGATTGTTTTTTTCTCAATTTTAAGTTAAACTTTAGATAAGTTTAAATATGTTGAAGATAAGAATTAGCGCTTTAAAGACAAAACTCTTGCCGTCAGAAAAGGATTTTCTGGAGAAAAAACTCAAAAGTCTAGAGAAATACTGTTCTTATTTTAAAAGAGATTTGGATTTAGAGGTAAATATCGAAAAATCTTTAAATTCTCAGAGTGGAGATATTTATTCTGCCGAGGCGCGTTTGTTTGTTCCCGGAAACGATATCCACTGTCAAGTGAAGGCTTCTTCAATAAAAGAATTGGCTAATTTATTAAAGGATGATTTAAAGAGATTAATTATTGAACATCATAAAACCAAAGAAAGTCTTTTCAGAAGAACGGCAAGAAAATTAAAAGAGAAATTAATCTGGCACCACTTAAAACCCTGAATTTTTTATTTTTTATGTCTTTTTTTTCTTTTTTGTTTCCCAGTTTTAGCGAGTCTTATTTAAAAAGCAAAGAGAAAACTTTAAAAGCAATAAACGAACTCGAACCAGAAATAAAAAAACTCTCCCAGCAGGAGTTTATTTTAAGAATTGAAAAAATTAAAGAAGAAATTGTTGAAAAGAATGTTCTTTCCGAAAAAAATATCATTGAAACATTTGCTTTAACCAGAGAAGCATCAGTTAGAACTTTAGGCCAACGGCATTTTGATGTTCAGATTTTAGGAGGTTTGGCTTTAAGCGAGGGGAAAATAATTGAAATGAAAACTGGGGAAGGAAAAACATTAGTCGCGACTTTACCGGCAGTTCTAAATTCTTTATTTGGAAAAGGAGTTCATATTGTTACTGTTAACGATTATTTAGCAAAAAGAGATACTGTCTGGATGGGGCAAATATATCATTATTTAGGGCTTGAAGTTGGTTGCATTACTCAAGAAGGGGCTTTTGTTTACGACCCGAATTATAAATTAGAAAATTTAAAAGAAAAAGGAGAAATAGATAAAAAAAGAGACCAATTGGGCTCGTTTAAAGTTTTTAAAGAATTTTTAAGGCCAGTAGAAAAAAAGGAGGTTTATCTGGCAGATATTACTTATGGTACAAACTCGGAATTTGGCTTTGATTATTTAAGGGACCATTTAGTGGATGATTTAGAAAAAAAAGTTCAAGGAAAACATTTTTATGCGATTATTGACGAGGTTGACAGTATTTTAATTGATGAAGCCAGAACTCCTTTGATTATTTCAGTTCCTGATGAAGGAGCCTCACATTTATATCAGCAATTTGCTCAAATTGCGAAAGAATTAAAAGAAGGCAGAGATTTTATTGCTGATGACAAAGACAAATCAATTTCTTTAACTGAAGAGGGGTTAAATCATTTAGAAAAAATTTTTAAATTTAATATTTTTGATGAGAAAGGTTTGATTTTGGTCCATTATTTAGAAAATGCTTTAAAAGCTTATCGTCATTATTTAAAAGACCGCGATTATATTGTTAAAGATGGAAAAGTGATTATTGTTGATGAGTTTACGGGTAGACTTTTACCAGACAGACGTTATTCAGGCGGTCTCCATCAGGCACTTGAAGCAAAAGAAAGGGTACCTATTCAAAGAGAATCTAGGACGGTGGCAACCATTACTTTTCAAAATTATTTTCGGATGTATCAAAAACTATCCGGAATGACTGGAACGGCTTTTACCTCGCAAGAAGAATTCAAGAAAGTTTACAATTTAGAGGTAGTAGTAGTGCCTACTAATAAGCCAATGATAAGAATTGACTTAACAGATAGAATTTATAAAACCAGAGAGGAGAAACTTAAAGCAGTCGCAAAGGAAGTTTATCAAAGAAATCAAAAAGGTCAGCCAGTTTTAATTGGCACTCCTTCAGTGGAAAAAAATGAGGAATTGGCAAAATATTTAAAAAGATTAAACTTAAATTTTGAAGTTTTGAATGCTAAAAATCACGAGAAAGAGGGAGAAATTATTGCTCAGGCCGGAAGATTTAAAGCAATTACGGTGGCGACAAATCTTGCTGGTAGAGGGGTTGATATTATTTTAGGTGGGAATCCGCCATCAAAAGAAGAAAGAGAAAAAGTAATAGAAGCAGGAGGACTTCATGTGATTGGAACTGAAAGGCACGAGGCCAGAAGGATTGACAATCAGCTTCGCGGCCGAGCAGGAAGGCAAGGTGATATTGGCTCAAGCCAGTTTTTCCTTTCCCTAGAAGATGACCTCGTCAAAATTTTCGCCCCTCCATATCTGAAAAATTTGATGGATAAAATGGGCTGGCCAGAAGATGAACCTTTAGAGCATCCTTTAGTTTCAAAAGCAATAGAGACTGCCCAAGCAAAAATCGAAGGTTATTATTTTGATATCCGAAAACATGTTTTGGAATACGATGATGTTATTAACAAACAAAGAATTGCGTTTTATAATTTAAGAGACTCTATTTTAAAAGATTTTACGGAAGGAAAATTGGAAGAAAGAGTGAAGGAGGTTTTTAGGGAATTAAATGAAGAATTTCCAACAAATTTTTACGAAGAGAAAATTAATGAGGGAATTCCAAAAGAAAATCTTTTAAATATTTTCAAGATTTTCGCTTTAAATATTTTGGACACAATGTGGGTTTCTCACTTGGAGAAGTTAGAATCGCTAAGAGATTCAACCGCCTTAAGGGCTTATGGCGGTCACGACCCATTAATAGAATACAAGAAGGAAAGTTATTTCTTTTATAAAGAATTAGAAAGCAAGTTTAAAGAATTATGGATTGAAAATATTAAAAAAATTCTTTCTGCGGAAATAAAAAAATAATTCAAAAATCTATTATTTTTCTTTTAATATGGTGTACGAGGTAAAAGTTTATAATTTTTCCGGTCCTTTGGATTTATTGCTTCAATTGGTAGAGAAAAGAAATCTGGAAATTACAGAAATTTCTCTTGCTCAGATTACTCAGGATTATTTGAATCATTTAAGCAACGAGTCTCTTGTTCCTGTTGGCGAATTGGCTGACTTTTTAGTTATCGCTTCTACTTTACTTTTAATAAAATCGAAATCGCTTTTACCTTCTTTAAAATTAACCGAGGAAGAAGAGTCTGAAATTTTGAATTTGGAAAACAAATTAGAATTATATAGATTTTTTCAAGAAAGAGGAAAAGAGATTTTAGAAATTTTAAAGCGCAAGAATTATCTTTTTAGCCGGCCTTTGAAAGAAGAAACTTCGGTTTTTCTGCCGCCAAAAAATTTAACGGCAAAAGATTTGTTTTTATGTTATAAAAAAATAATTGAGACCGTTGAACCGGAAATAAAACTTGAAGAAAGAAAAATTGAAAAAGTCGTCAGTTTAAAAGAAAGAATTAAAGAATTAATCAGCAGATTAACAAAAGGAAAAACTTTCTCTTTTGACCAATTGGTTGAAGAAAAAGAAAAAAGAATTGAATTGATTGTGACTTTTTTGGCAGTGTTGCATCTGGCAAAAGAGGGAATGGTGGATGTTAAACAGGAAAAAAATTTTGAAAAAATATGGATTTCGAGCATTTAATTCCTTTAATAGAGGGCTTGCTTTTTTCCTCAGCCGAGCCTTTAACAGCTGAAAAAATAGCCAAAATTCTTGAAGTTGACGAAGATTTAATTTATCAAAGTCTTTTTGCTTTACAAAATAATTTAGAAGAAAATAACCGAGGAATAAAATTAATAAATAAAGATAAAGAATGGCTGCTTACTACTAGTGAAAAATTAAGTTCTTATGTTTTGAAACTAAAGAAAGAAATTTTTGAAGGAGAACTTTCTCCGGCTTCGCGGGAAACTTTGGCAATCATTGCTTATAGGGGACCAATATCTCGGCCAAAAATCAATGAAATCCGAGGAGTTGATTCTTATTATATTCTCCATCAGTTGCTTTCAAGAGGGTTAATTGAAAGAATACCAGATTTAAAAAGAGCAAATGCTTTTTTGTATCAGGTTTCTTTTGAGTTTTTGAAATATTTAGGATTAAAAAATGTCAACGAGTTACCGCATTACGACCAAATAAAACAAAAAGATGAAAATATCAGCCAAGAAAAATAATTTATTTAGAGAGGTAATTTTCTGGATTATTTTTTTTATTGGTATTTTTTTAATTTATTACGGAAAAAATTTCTCTCTTTACGAGAAATTAAATTCTTCATTGTTAGATGAAACTCAACTAAAGTTAGATGGATTAATTTTGAAGTTGCCTCCCTTTAAAGAAAATATTTCTGCTGTTTCTTGGTTAGTTGGAGAAATAGATAGTGGCAAAATTCTTTTAAAGAAAAATGAGAATTTTCATTTTTTCCCCGCTTCTTTGTCAAAACTGATGACTGCTATTTTGGTTTTGGATAATATTGATTTAGATGAAGTAGTTACAATTTCTGATTATGCAATTAGCGCCGAAGGAGAAGAAGGGAATTTAAAAGCTGGGGAAAAAATCACTGTCAAAAATCTTGTGGAGATGCTTTTAATTTCTTCCTCAAACGATGCGGCAATTGCTTTGGAGGAAACATTAGCAAAAAAGGGATTTGATTTTTTAAGTTTGACCGAAGAAAAACTAAAACAATTAAAAATGGCAGATACGGCTATTTTCGATTCCACTGGTTTGGATAGAAGGGGAAATTTTTCCACTGCCAGCGATTTATTTTTATTAACAAGAGAAATTTATAAGAATTATCCTTTAATTGGCCAAATTACTCGGCAGGCGCAAAAAGAAATTTTTTCAACTGATTTTAAAACCAGCCATCTTTTGAAAAATACTAATGAACTTGTCCTTAAAATAGATAATTTATGGGGAGGAAAAACCGGTTCAACGCCAATTGCCAAAGATTGTCTCTTGACTATTTACGAGTTTACTCTCCCTGAAAAAGGTGATAAAATACCAATAGCGATTATTGTTTTAAATTCCAGTGACAGGTTTAACGATACCCTAAAACTCTATCAGTGGGTTTCAACGGCTATTAGTCAATCTTTTAGTAAATAATCAAAGTTTAAACAAAATGGGAGCAAATATTCTGGCTTTTAATTTAGTAAGAATTATTTTTTTGGGAATTCTGACCGCCATTTTGACTTTTGTTTTAACTCCGCTTTGGACAAATATTTTATATAAATATCGTTTAGGCAAACATATTAGAGAAGATACAAACGCCCCGATTTTTATGAGTCTTCATCAGAAAAAAGAAGGCACGCCGACAATGGGCGGAGTTTTAATTTGGGGCGGAGTGTTAATTATTACTTTTCTATTTTTCTTTTTGAACAAATTTTTAAATGGTTTCTGGGGAAAAATAAATTTTGTTTCTCGTAATCAAACTTGGCTTCCTTTGGCAGCAATGGCTGGAGCGGCTATTATAGGTTTAATTGATGATTTAATGGGAGTTTTTAGAATTGGACCAAAAGGAGGCGGTTTAAGAATGAGAGACAAAATTATTGTTTATACTTTGATTGCCGTTATCGGCGCCTGGTGGTTTACTCAAAAATTGGAATATCAAACAGTTCATTTTCCTCTAGGGGGTGATATTCATTTGGGAGTTTTTTATTTTTTATTTTTTGTTTTTATTCTAGTGGTAACAACTTTTTCTGCTAATGAAACCGATGGTTTGGATGGACTTTTGGCTGGCACCGGGATAATTGCTTTAAGTTCTTTACTTGTAGTTGCCTTTATTAAAGGAAGATACGATTTAGCCGCTTTTTTGGCAACATTTATTGGCGCCTTGATTGCTTTTTTGTGGTTTAATGTTTACCCGGCGCGATTTTTTATGGGTGATACTGGGGCGGTGGCAATTGGAATTACCGTTGGAGTAGTAGCAATGCTTTTAGATGTTTCTTTATATTTGCCATTTTTTGCTTTTATTTGGCTAATAGAGTCATTGTCAGTAATCATTCAGAGAATTTACAAGAAAATAAAAAAGAAAAAACTTTTTCTTTCTACTCCGATTCATCATCATTTTGAGGCGATAGGTTGGCCAGAAACAAAAGTGACAATGCGTTTTTGGATTATTTCTGCAGTGGCGGCGTCGTTTGGTTTGGCTCTTTATTTCCTTGATATTTTTATGGTATAATAATAAATAAAAAATAATAGATAAAAAATTAAAAACCAATATTAAAAATTATTCCCTTCTTTTTTATTGAGATGCCCATTGATTATTCAAAAAAATTGGCGGAACTAATGATTATGGCCAGTCAGCAAGGAGCCTCTGACCTTCATTTAAGTATTGGCAGACATCCAACCGTAAGAATTGATGGAAATTTAGTGCCAGTTTCGAGTGAACCGATTTTAACTCCAGAAACATTGGCTGGACTAATTGCCGTTCTTTTGACTCCTGAACAACAAGAAAAATTAATAGCAGAAAAAGAAATTGATTTTTCTTTTTCTTATCAAGATAAAGTCCGTTTTAGAGTAAATGTTTATTTTCAAAGAGGGTATCTTTCTGCTGCTTTGCGCTTAATTCCATATCATATTAGAACTTTGGAAGAATTAAATTTACCACCGATTCTTCATGAAATCTCTAAATATAATCAAGGTTTTTATTTGGTAGTTGGTCCGGCTGGTCACGGTAAAACTACTACAATGGCAGCAATTGTTGATGAGATTAACCACAAAAGAATGGACCATATTATTACCATTGAAGACCCGATTGAGTATACTTATATTCAGGACCGGGCGCTAATTGACCAACGAGAAGTGGGAAATGATACCGTTTCTTTTCATCGGGGACTGCGTTCTGTTTTGCGCCAGGACCCAGATATAATTGTTATCGGTGAAATGAGAGACCCAGAATCAATGTCAATTGCTTTAACAGCGGCGGAAACCGGGCATTTAGTTTTATCTACTCTTCATACAAATTCGGCCAGCCAAACAATAGATAGAATTATTGATAGTTTCCCTTCAGACCAGCAGTCTCAAATCAGGGCGCAATTATCCACCACTTTAATTGGAATAGTCTCCCAAAGATTGGTACCACGAATTTCTGGAGGAAGAATTCCTGCCTGCGAAATTATGTTTGCCACTGCTGCTATTAAAAATTTAATTCGCGAAAGAAAAACTTATCAAATAGATTTAGTTATTGAAACCTCATCGCAAGAAGGAATGCTTTCTTTATCTCGGTCTCTAGTGGAATTAGTCAGACGCCGGGAAATTTCTTTAGAAACTGC
>DAOSBJ010000009.1:0-2466 GCA_035360795.1 Minisyncoccota bacterium | reverse complement strand
CTTTTTGGAAGAAAAACTGTTATTTCAAAAAAAGATTTGGCGATCTTTTTAAGGCAATTTGCCACTCTTTTAGAAAGTCAAGTGCCATTAGGAGAAGCCTTAAAAACCCTTCTTTTACAGGCCTCTACTCCTCAAGTTAAAGATTTAGTTTTTGAATTAGTTTCTGATTTAGACAGCGGTCTTCCTTTGTCTAGAGCTGTGGAAAAAAGGAGTGATGTTTTTGGCGAATTTTATTCTCAAATGATTAAATCAGGAGAAATTTCCGGCCGTCTGGAAGAAGTTTTAACTTATTTGGCTGATTATGCTGAACACGAAAATGATTTAATTAGCAAGGCGAAAGCCGCGGCTTCATATCCTTTATTTCTTTTCGGAACTTTTATCGTGGTTGGAGCAATTATTACTATTTCTTTAGCGCCACAAATGGCTGGCATTTTTGAAGAATTTGGAAAGGCGCCGCCAATTGCCACTAAAATTTTAATTTCTATTGGAAACTTTTTATCAAAATATGGTTTGCTATTGATAGTGGTGATTGGGGGTTTTGTTTGGTATTTAATAAATTATTTTCGAACTCCAGAAGGAGGAAGAACAATGGGTATTTATCTTTTGAAAATTCCGGTTTTGGGAAATATTTATAAACAGATTTTTATTTCTAGATTTTGCGAAACTGCCGGAACTTTAATTCAGGGAGGAATTCCAACAGTAACTGCTTTTGAAGTGGCTGGTGGTTCAACTGGAAACTATATTTATTATTCTTTAGGCAAAGAAGTGGCTGAAGGAATTAAAACCGGCGAGAGTGTTTCTAATATTTTAAAGAATTATTTTCAGTATTTTCCTCCTTTGGTCAGCCAAATGGTGGCAGTAGGAGAAAATACCGGCCGATTGGATGAACTTTTAAAAAAGGTGGCTAATTATTATCAAAAAGAAGTAAATCGGGCTTTTGCGACGATGCTTGATTTGATTCAGCCAATTTTAGTAGTTATCATTGGCATTGCGGTTGGTTTTCTAGTGGCAGCGGTAATTTTGCCAATTTATCAATTAGCGCAAAGTGTCTAAGGTAAATAAACTATTAAACTATTAAATTGCCAAACTGATAAGAGGTCGAGATTAAAACAAAAAATAAAATTAATTAAAAATCACTATGAAAAAACAATTCAAAGGTTTTACTCTTATTGAAATGTTAATTGTCATCACTATTATTGCTCTGTTAGCTTCTTTGATTTTAGTTGGAATGGGAGGAGCGAGAGCCAAAGCTCGTGATAGCCGCAGAATTGCTGATTTACACAATCTTCAGAATGCTTTGGAATTATATTACGCAAAATACTATTTTTATCCTCAGCCTCAAAGTAGTTGGGAATCTCTCGCCACTATTTTAACAAATCCAGAGACTGGGATCGGAGTCTCAAGTATTCCAAAAGACCCATTAACAAATGTTGGCAAAACCTATTATTACGGTAGGTCTTCTGATGGTCAGGACTATGTTTTAGGTGCTCAATTAGAAACAAAAGACCCGGCTTTAGATGATGATGTTGATGGGACTGTTTATGGTATAAATTGCGGAAGCGAAGTCGGTGATACTATTTATTGTATTAGGCCATAATCTTTAATGAAGGGTTTAATTTTAGCGGCTTCTTTTATTTTCGGAAGTATTGTTGGCAGTTTTCTAAATGTTTTAGTTGAAAGAATAGATAAGAACGAATCATTTATAAAGGGTCGCTCTTATTGTCCTTATTGTAAAAAAACTTTAAGTTGGGGGGAATTGATTCCTATTTTTAGTTATTTCTATTTAAAAGGAAGATGCTCTAGGTGTAAGAATAAAATTCCGAAAGAGTATCCAATAGTAGAATTTATTACTGGCATTTGCTTTTTATTTTTGACTTTGAAAATTTTTCGTTTTTCTTTTTTAAATACGCTTTTTACGGCCATTAATTTAGAGAAGATAATTATTCTTTTAAACTTTGGCTTTTGGTATTTTTGGGTTTTTATTCTTTTAGCAGTTTCAATTTATGATATTAAGAAATATTTAATTCTGGGAGAAATTTTAATCCCAGCGACAATTGTTAGTTTTATTTGGCGAATAGTTTACGGGTTTTTTTTAACTGGCAAAAAAAATATTTTAATCTCACAGTTTAGTGAATTTTTGGGAAGTCAAAGTTATATTTTTGGCCATTTTTCATATTTTTTTTCTTTAATTTTTGGAATAATTTTTTCTTTCGGCGCAATTGCTTTAATTGTTTATTTGACTAAAGAAAAAGCAATGGGTTGGGGAGACGCAATTTTGGCTTTTTTTATTGGTTTAATTTTAGGCTGGCCAAATGCCTTAATTGCCATAATTTTATCTTTTCTTTTAGGAGGGGCGATATCGTTGATTTTGATTATCTTTAAAAAGAAAAATTTAAAAAGTTATCTTCCTTTTGCTCCATTTTTGAGTTTAGGGACATTGTTAGTAATGCTATTTGGTGATATAAT
>DAOSBJ010000008.1:7327-23677 GCA_035360795.1 Minisyncoccota bacterium | reverse complement strand
TGAACCAGATTGGCGTTTAAGGTGCCGATAAATAAATCTTTTTTAGTAATTAACTGATTTCTGGCATTTAAAAACAAAACTACAAAATGTTCTCTTTGTTTATCTCTTAAAAAACTCACTTGACTAACGACGTCTTTAGGGGATTGGATAACCGGAATTGTTTCCTCTTTTAAATTTAGACTTCTTTTGACTAATTCAATAGCGGCCAAAATAATTGAGGCCTTGCTGGAGCCAACGCCTTTAATTTCAGTTAATTGGTTGGATTGAATTTTTAAAAGTTTGTTTTTTGGATATTTCGCCAAAATTTGCTTGGCTAATCTTAAAGCGCTTTTGCCATGAAAGCCAGTCCTTATTAAAATTGCCAATAGTTCTTCGTCTTTTAAATTTTCTGGGCCGCGATTAAGCAATTTTTCTCTTGGCCGTTCGCTTTTTGGCAAATCTCTAATTAAAAAATTAGAGTTTTCACGGTGGGGCATATTTTTGATTTTTAATTACAAATTATTAATTTATTATATCACAATTCTCATCTAAAAAAACTTGACAGGGATTTTGGAACTGCTATAATGAAAGTGGTGTTATTTGAAAGCCGCAAGGCTGACAAATAACACCACTGCTGCCTTTTTAAAGCCGCAAGGCTGAAAGAAGGCAGCATTTTTTATATACGAAAAAACTAACTTTTTTGGGCTATTACCAAGAGATTAAAATATTCTTTATTTTTACCGTGAGGAATTAATTTTAAGGTTTGAATTTAACAACCATTTGAGTTCCTGGGTAACCAAAAAAATTTATAATATTTTATATAACTCAATTTTTTTGAGTTCATCTAAAGTTAAATCAAGACGCTGATCGCTGTTAGTATAAAGAGTAAACAAGGTGTCCTCTAATTTAACTTTTTCGCCAATGGTTTTATTTAAATAAATCCCAGCCTGTTTGGTCGAAGGAGAGCCCAAGAGACGCGTTAGCCTTACTAATTCTTTTAAGTCAATTTTTGAAACCATCCCCTCTTTATCTGCTTTATATTCATAATTTACTTGGCCTAAAGAAATTTTATCTGAAGAAATATCTTTGATTCCTCCTTGAGCCTCAATTATTCTTTTAAACTGTCTTAAAGCGCCGCCATTTTTCAGTTGATTCAAAGCGATTGTTTCTCCTTTTCCAACTGGCGCTTTTTTGGTTAATTCCAAAAGGTCGCCAGCTAATTTTATTGCTCTTTTTTCCAAATCAAGGGGTCGGTCTTCTTTCTGCTCCAAAACTTTTAAAACATCTTTAATTTCCAAAGCCGGTCCTATTCCCCTGCCAACTGGACCGTTCATTTTTTCAATAATCACTTTTGTTTTGATATTGAACTTTTTGCTTAAATAAAGAAATGTTTTTTTGACTTTTTTTGCTTCGGAAAAATCAGAAATTTTCGCTCCTTGACCAATTGGCATATCAATTACCAGATGAGTCGCACCCATCGCCACCTTTTTTGCCATAATAGAAACAATCATTTTTGAATAAGGCTCTATTCCCAACTCATAACTTATTCTTAAAATTCTGTCATCTGCCGGCGCCAATCTTAAAGAACCACCCCAAACCAAACAAGCATTGACTTCACTAACTATTTTTTTTATTTTTTCCAGAGAAAATTCCACCGGCGCGATTGCTTCAATCACATCTGCAGTGCCGGCTTCTGAAGTTACGGCTCGGGAAGAAGTTTTGGGAATAAAGATATTTAAATTGGAAATAATGGAAACAACAATCGGCGTCGTGCGGTTGCCTGGCAACCCGCCAATTGAGTGTTTATCTGCCACAATCTCTTTGTTCCAAAAAATCATTTCTCCGGTTTCTGCCATTGCCTTTGTCATATAATAAATTTCTTCCCCAGAAAAACCGTTTTTCTGAAAAGAAGAAGCCAGAAAAAAAGCAATCTGAATATCATCCAGCCGGTAATCGACAATATCTGCCATTATTCCCTTGATTTCTTCATAAGTTAATTTTTTACCTAAAAGTTTTTTTCTGATGCTTTCAAGCGAAGGAGGCGGTTGGGTTAAAGATAATTCCAGAATATCGCCCTCTTTAATCTTGTATCTTAGAGTAATGTCTTGAAAAAGGCCAATTTCTCCTTGATTAACCAATTCTTTTGTCAAATCAACTCCAACTTCTGTCTGTTTATGATTCCATTTTAAAAGTAATTCATCGCCTGCTCTGATGCCATAAGTTTTTGCGTCTTGGTCATTAACAACTACAACCCAAGGATGGCCGGTTTTTATATCCAAATATTTTGCTTTTAGAAAAAAAGCGCCGTTTTTTTCTTCTCCAATTTCTTCCATAGTTAAAAAATATTTTCCTTTAAAAAGTTTGTCAAAGGCTTTACTATATTAAGTTTAAAATAACGATTTTCCAGAGTATTGGTGGTAATAATTTTTTTCGGAGAAACACTCTTTATTAAATCCATTGCCGATTCGTTTAAAAAATGAACAAAAGCAAAACTGATACTTTTTGTTCCTTTGTTTTTAACTTTTTGAGCGATCTCTAATAAAGTTTTGCCAGTACTCAAAACATCGTCAACAATAATTGCCTCTTTGTCTCTAAAATCAAAATCTGACTCTAAAAATTCAATATCGCCGGTTTGCGCATTTCGCTGTTTTAAAAAAACATATTTTTCTGAAGAAAAATTTTGGGAAAATTCATCAATAAAAGTTTTCGCTTCTCTGTCTGGGGCAACCAAAACCGTCTTTTTTAAATCAAAATCATTAAAAAATTCAGACATTTCTTTAAAAAGAGAAACATTGTAAGCAGGAATAGTGAATAAATTAGAAAGTTTTTGCCGATGTTCGTGAGGATTGCAAGTAATAAAAATGTCCAAACTCTTTTCCAAAATCTGTGCCAAATACAGGGAAGAAACGGGTTCTCCTTCCAAAAAAACCGCATCTTGCCGAGCGTAAGGATAATAAGGCATTACTCCTATTACTTTTTGAGAAATTTCTTTTAGTTTTTTTGAAAGAAAAAGATACTTGATTAAGTAAGAATTGATATTTTCCAGTTGTTTCTTTTGGTAAATTAAAATCGCCTGATTGATTTTTGGCTCTTTTTCTAATTTCGGCAGCACTTCGCCATCTGAAAAAATTCTTTCCTCTACTTTAAGGTAGTCAAAACCTAAAAGTTTAGAGAGTTCAAAAGCCAAATTATCGCCAACAACGAAATCTTTCATATCTAAAATTATAACAAAAATCCTTCTTTTTTTAAAATTTTAATGATTTTTAGAGAAGTTTTTCCATCGCCAAAAGGATTTTGCCAACTTCTTTTTCTTTTAAGCATCGTATTTACTCCTTTTAAAATTTTAAAAGGGTCGGTGCCAACTAAAATGTTGCTTTTCACTTTTAAAGTTTCCGGTCGCTCGGTATTTTCTCTTAAAGTCACACAGGGAATTTTTAAAATGCAACTTTCCTCTTGAATGCCGCCTGAGTCAGTCAAAACCAATTTAGCGTTCATCAATAAATTCAAAAACTCAAAATAGCCCAGGGGTTTAATAGTTTTTACTCCTTCAGGAACTTTTAATTTAAATTTTTCTATCATTTTTTGAGTGCGGGGGTGAATTGGATAAATAATTGGCAACTGATAATTTTTGTAAATTAAATTTAATCCTTCTAAAATTCCTTTTAATTTGTCTTTAAAATCAACATTTTCTGAACGGTGAGCGGTAATCAAAAAATACTTTTCTTTTTTGATTTTTAAATCCTTAAAAATTTTGTCGTATTTTTTGGCGATTTTAATATTTTGAAATAGGGTGTCAACAATTAAGTTCCCAACCACAAAAATTTTATTTTTTGATATTCCTTCTTTTAAAAGATTTTGTTTTGCAATTTTGGTTGGCGCAAATAAATAATCAGCGATCTGGTCAGCCAAAATCCGATTAATTTCCTCCGGCATAAATCTATCGTAAGAACGCAAGCCAGCCTCAATATGCGCCAAGGGCAGATGAAGTTTTGCTGCCGCCAAAGCAGCGGCTAACATTGAATTAGTATCTCCATAAACTAAAACTAATTTTGGCTTTTCCTTTAAAAAGATTTTTTCAATTTCAATTAAGCCAATTCCAGTCTGATAGCCATGAGTGCCAGAACCAATTTTTAAGTTATAATCTGGTTTTAAAATTTTTAATTCTTCGAAAAATACATTATCTAGTTCTTTTGAATAATGCTGACCAGTGTGAATGATAAAAAAATTAGCCCTCTTTTTTGAAAGAGTTTTGATTAAAGATGACATTTTAATAAAAGTCGGCCGGGTGCCAAAAACAATCGCGATTTTATCCTTTCTCATAAATGGGAAATTTTTTAAGCAGTTTAAGAACTTCTTTTTTAACCGTTTCTGGTTTTTCTTTTTTTATCAATAATTGGTAAAGCCAATTGGCGATAATCTGCATTTCTTTTTCCTTCATTCCTCTTGAGGTAATTGAAGGAGTGCCAATCCTAATTCCAGAAGGTTTGAACGGCTTTAAATCACCGGGGACAACATTTCGGTTAGCAACAATGGCCGCTTTTTCAAGAATTCTTTCTGCTTCAATCCCAGAAAAATCAGTATTTCTTAAGTCAATTACCGTCAAATGATTATCAGTGCCATTAGTTACTAATTTAAAACCTAATTTCTTTAATTCTTCAGCCAAGGTTTTACTATTTTTTAAAATTTGTTTTTGATATTGCTTAAAATCTTTTCTTTGGGCTAATTTTAGGGTTAAAGCAATCGCGGCGGTAACGTTATTATGTGGACCGCCTTGCATCCCGGGAAAAACCGATTTGTTAATTTGACTTTCTAAATCTATTTTAAATTTTTTGGCAATTTTAGATTTTTTGTTGACAAATATAATCGCTCCTCTTGGACCGCGCAAAGTTTTATGAGTGGTGGTGGTCACGATATCGCAATACTTAAAAGGATTAGGATTGAGACCGGCTAATACCAAACCAGCAATATGGGAAATATCTGCCATTAAATAAGCGTCAATTTTTTTGGCGATTTGAGAAAATTTCAAAAAGTCTATTTTTCTTGGATAAGAAGTGGTGCCACAAACAATTAATTTCGGTTTATATTTTTTCGCTAATTTTTCCACTTCTTTATAATCTATTAATTGAGTTTTTTCATTTAAACCATATTGAATTGCTTTGTAAATTTTACCGGAAAAATTAACAAAATGGCCATGAGTTAAATGACCGCCGCTTGCTAAACTCATCCCGAGAAATACATCTTTTGGCTGAAGCAAGGCATTATAAACTTCTAAATTTGCTGGAGAACCGGAATAAGGCTGGACATTGACTGCCCAATTTTCTTCTTTTAAATTAAAGGCTTTTAGGGCTCTTTTTTGGGCTAAAATTTCTATCTTGTCATAATAAAAATTGCCCGGATAATATCGTTTAAAAGGATAGCCTTCTGAGTATTTATTGACCAGAGGCGAACCTAAAACTTCAAATATTGCGGTTGGAGCAATATTTTCTGAAGCAATCAAATCAAGAGTCTGCTTTTGTCTTTGAACCTCTTTTGAAATCAGTTGATATAGTTCTTTATCGATCTTTTTTAAAAGATTCAACATTTATTTAGATTTCTTGGCTTTAATTCTTTTGGCTTTCTTAAAATGGTATTTATGGCTTTGACAAGAAAGCCGACTTGGCCTTAAAACTTTAATTTGCCTCACTTTTTTTCTTTGGTTAATAATTCTTTCTTTCATATATTTTATAAATTTATGAGTTTAAGGAGAACTGTTCTCCGTAAACTTAAAGCAAAATAAAATTATTGATTTTTAAACCAAATTTATAGCCTAAATAGTCAGCCGCTTTTCGACAATAAACCATTCTTTGAGTAAAAATCTCAAAATACTCCATCACTGGCGTGATTTTTGTGTCTATCTTTAAAGTCAAAGAAATTATTTTTTTGTTTTTGATAAATTTAATTTCGCTTTTTTTAGTCGCATAATTTACTCTATCGTGAATATCACTATTAATTTCTTGAAAACTTTTTGCATAAACCCGAGAACGTCTAACATCTGATTTGTCGGCAATTACCAGCACGGCACAAATTGAACTGGGAATTTCTAATTCATCTTTGTCATGAACAGCGATTGCCTGCATTATCGGCGCAATTTCTTCTATTGGGTATTTATCTTTAAAAGTTTGATAAAAAAGAAGCGAGCCTAAATAATGGTGGTGAGAGCGGCTTAAAAAATTTCCTATATCATGACAAAAACCAGCAATAGCACACATTTCTTGCCCCTCTTTGTTAAAACCAATTTCTCTGGCGATTTCTATCGCTCTTTCGGAAACTAAATTGGCGTGGGATAAGCTGTGTTCAGTATAACCAATTGTTTTTAAAGTTTTGTCGCTTTCTTTAATAAAATTTAAAATCTCTTTATTTTTTTGAACTTCTTTTAAAGTAATCATATCTTTTTTTACAAAAAAGTTTACGGAGAACAGTTCTCCTTTAATAATTTTACAAACCTAAATCAGTAGCAATTTGTTTCATTGAATTTAAGGCAATTTCGATGAATTTTTCTAAGGAAAGGCTTAAAAATTCTTCGCATTTTAAAATATGCTGGCGGTTAACACTGCGGGCAAAGGCTTTTTCTTTAAAACGGTTTAAAACATTTTCTACTGTTAAATCAGAAATCTTTTTTGAAGGTAGAACCAGTGTCGAAGCCACAATTAAACCAGATAAGGGGTCTGAAACAAATAAGGCTTTTGCCATTAAAGAGTCGGGCAAAATATTATGGATTTCATTGTGGGAGGCAACTGCTCTTGTAAATTCTTCTTCAAAACCCATTTCTTTTAACATTTGACTGCCAATTAAAGAATGCTCCTCTGGTTTGTCTCTGGTTTCTTCGTAATCAATGTCATGAAGTAATCCTAAAATTCCCCATTTTTCTTCGTCCTCTTTAAAAAACTTGGCCAAACCTCTCATTATCGCTTCTACTGCCAAAGAGTGTTTAATTAAATTCTGGCTTTTAATATTTTCATTTAAAATTTTTAAAGCTTCATCTCTTGAAATCATAGATTTATTTAATTTGGCTGCCATCTTTTATTTCTTTATCAGGGATAATTAAAGAGAGTTCATTTTCGTTTGAAGCTGCCAAAAGCATGCCCTGGCTTTCCAAACCCATTAATTTTTTTGGTTCTAAATTATCTACAATAACAATCAATTTGTTTATTAAATCTTCTGGCTTATAAAATTTGCCGATTCCTGCCACAATCTGTTTTTCTTTTTCGCCAACTTTGATTTTTAATTTAATCAATTTCTCAGAATTCTCTACCCTTTCTGCTTGAAGTATTTTGGCCACTCTTAATTCTATTTTAGAAAAATCATCGTAAGTAATCATAATATTATCCTTAATAATAACAAAACTCCGCTGTAAATGCAAAGCGGAGTTTTGTTTTGAAATCTTTTAATTTATTTGGATTTAATTTGAATTTTTCTCCCTTTTTGCTGGACCACTTCTTTTTTCGGCATAACAATTTTAAGAACTCCTTTGTCGTAAGTTGCCTCCACTTTATCTTCTTCCACATCCTGAGGCAATCTCAATGTTCTTTCGAAAGAATGATGACTGATTTCTTTACGCCAATAATTTTTATTTTTCTCTTCTTTTTCCTCTTCACCTTCTCCTCTTACCTTCAAATAACCGTTATCAATTGCTATTTCTGTCTTATTAGGGTCAATTCCAGGAGCGTCGATTTCGGCAACTATTTCCTTATCAGTCTCATAAAGATTTAAGGCTGGAGTTACTCTTCCTTTTGGAAAAACCGGCAGAAGCCAGTCCTCATCCTCAAAGAAGTTGTCCAAATCAAAAAGGGGTTTCCACGGAACTAGTGCCATATTTTTTATTTTTAATTTATTTTTTTCGACCTCTAATATTATAGCAAAAAATTTTTAATTTTTCAAGAGGAACTGCTTTATTAGATAGACCTTTAAAAAAGAATCATCAATGGCTTTCTGGACTTCTTCTTTGCCTAGTTGTTTTAAAAGATAATCAACAATTTCAAAAGACACATTAGTATTAGAAGAAAGAATTATTAGATTATAGCGCGCCAAAAGAGTCTCTAAAGCGCTCTCTTTAAAAGTGTCATTTAAGCGATAGGAAGCCATTCCTATGCTGTCAGTTACTAACAGCCCCTGATATGAGTATTTTTTCCTAAAATCCGAAACAAATTCTGCTGAACGAGTAATAGGTTTTTGGCCAAATTCTTCAATCACTAAATGCCCAATCATTACTCCAAAAACTCCTTTGTCTTTTAAAACATCTTCAAAAACTTCTATTGACGAGGAAAAATCTTTTAATGGTTTTGACTCGTAAATTTTTCCGTGGGGATTTAAATCAGAATCAAGATAACCGGGAAAGTGTTTAACAACAGAAATAATCGAACTATCAGAAAAACCATCAATCATTGCTTCGGCTAATTGTATTGTTGTTTCTTTATCTTTTTGAAAAGTTCTTGGCCAAATATAATCTTTGGAATTCTCAGTAAAATCTAAAACTGGCGCAAAAATCATATTAATCCCTAAATTTTTTAAAGCCTTGCCTTTCTGATAAGCCTCGTAATAAGCCTCGCTAATATCTTTTAGATCTTTTTGTTTTTTAAAATTAAACCAAGAGATTCTTCTAATTTCCCCTTCTTCATCGGCACCAATAAAAGGCTTGGCTTTCAAATACTTTGCGCTTAAATCATTGATTAAATCAATGTTTGTTTTGAGGTCGCTTTCTTTGGTATACAAACCAGTGATGTTAAAATTTCCTATTTTATAATCCTTTATCGCTTTAACGATGGTTTCTTTAGGGGTGGAAGGAGTGATATTTAAAACTAAAAGTTGGCCTAACTTTTCCTGAAAAGTCAGCTGTTCTTTAAAAATAGCAGTAGATTCCGATGGATGAGAAGAAATAAAACTTTCCAGTAAAAAAATAAAAATCAGAAATTGTTTAATAAACGCAACCATTATAAGAAAAATAGATTAGGGCTGAAAAAGTCCTTCAGGCAAAAATTCCACTTTTTTTACTTCTTTAAATTGTTTGGCGGTTTTTTCTATTTGACGCCACAAAATATTAACCCTACAAGAACCACCTGAAGTTTTATTTAAAGAATCATCAAACTTTAAAATTAAAGTCCCGTCTGGTTTTAGATTCACTTCCTCTAAAATAAAACCCTCTAAAGGAAATTCGGTAGTAATTCCTTTATTTAGATCTTCGGGAGAGAGATTCTCTTTTCCTTTTAGCAAAAAATTTAGGGTATCTTTTATTGGGGTTTTAGTAAAAGGAATCTCTCTTTCAATTGCTACTAGGCCTTTCTCTGAGCATAAAATATTATTAAATTCATCTTTGTCTAACGAAGGGTTGTAATAATATAATAAAACTTTTATTTTATGATCTTCGTTAACTGGCGGCAAATGATTGGTTTTTGAATAAATAAGAAATATGCCTATTAGAAGAATTATTAAAATTATTAGCCAATTAATTTTTTCCATATCCTTTATTTTAACACAAATCGCCATTTTATTTTACTCCAAAAAGGACCGGCATAATCAATACCAATGCGAGCGGTTCTCGAAATTTGAGAGGATTTTATTTTTTCTCCCCAATCTTCTAACCAAATTCTTTTGCTTTTTGTTAAATCTTCTCCATAAAAAGATTTATCTAATTTCAACCATTTACATAACTTTCCAGGACCATTAGTTAAATTTAATAATTTTGAATTTTGATTTTTAATTTTGAATTTTTTGCTTTTATTTATGGGCTCTAAAGCCCTAATTAGCACGCACTCCGGCTTCCCCTCTTTATAAGTAGTGATATTTAACTGCCAATACATTCCATAAACCAAATAAATATAGATATGACCACCTATTAAATATTCGGCTTGATTTCTTTCAGTGATTTTTCCTTTGTAAGCATGAGAGGCTTTATCTTTTGGACCAATATATGCTTCGGTTTCAATAATCTTTCCAATGAGAGTTTTCTTATTAATTTTTCTCACTAAATATTTACCTAATAAATCTTTAGCTACGATAGGTGTCGGCCGCGTATAAAATGACCGCGTTAATCTTTTCCCTTTCATATGGTTCTTACTCTCCTAAAAGTAATAGATACATTAAGGCAGCGCCTAAAATCATTGCCAAGAGAAAGACAAAAGATTTTTTTAAAGATTTGTGGTTTTTATCTTGATTTTTAATTAAGGGCACTAAATCTGAACCGGCAATATAAATAAAACCACCGCTAATAATTGGTAAAAATATGTTCAATTGTCCAAAGTTCAATTTTAACACAAAAGGTAAAACTGCGCCCAAAACAGCGGTTAATGCCGTCAAAAGATTTAAAATAAGTGCTTTCTTTTTGGAAAAACCGGCGTAGACTAAAATTCCAAAATCTCCAATTTCTTGGGGAATTTCATGAAAAATAATTGCTAAAGTAGTAGTTAGACCTAAAGAAAAGTTAGTTAAAAAACTTATTCCGATTGCTAAACCATCAAAAAAATTATGCAAAGCATCGCCAATCAGATTCATAAAAGCCACTGAATGAGGATGAGACTCAGTTGTTTCTAAATGGCAATGTCGCCAGCAAATAAATTCTTCTAAAATAAAAAACAAAAAAATTCCTATCAAAATTAAAATGCCCAAAAATGGAAATTCTAATTTTTCTATACTTTCTGGTAACAGATGCAGGAAAGCATCTCCAAATAAAGCGCCAGTGGCAAAACCAACTAAGATTTCCACTATTTTCTGAGTTCTAATTTTAAAAGCCAGAAATATAAGTCCGATTAAAGAAATCAAACTCACGATTACAGCGCTAATTAAACTATATAATAAAGGGGTCATTTTATAATGGAATTATTTTAAGAATAATTTCTCTTTCTCTTGGTTTATTATCAAAATCAATCAAAAAAATATTCTGCCAATTGCCTAAATCGAGTCTTCCCTCTTTTAAAGGAATAATTAAATTTTGTTTCAAGAAAACAGATTTTATATGAGCATCTCCATTTTCATCTTGCCATTTTTCGTTATGCTTATAAACACTATCAGCAGGAGCAATTTTTTCGAAGGTCTTCTTTAAATCTAAAAGATGCCCCTCTTCATCTTCTAAAAGCAGTAAACCGGCGGTTGTGCTTTTAATAAATAAAACTACCACGCCTTCCAAAACGTGGCTTTTTAATATTTCTTTTTCAACCAATTCTGTGATATTGATAAAATCAGCAAATCCTTTGGTTTGAACAATTAAACTCATAAAAAATATTCCCTGAGTCGGGCCGGTGGGATTTGAACCCACGACCTCACCCACCCCAAAGGTGCGCGCTACCACTACGCTACGGCCCGCCATAAAATTATTACAAAGAATTACTGCTAATAATGTTCAATTCAGTTTGATCGCGCGCGTTCGGCTATAAGCCGAAAAGCGCGCTTCCGGGGTAAATAATTTTGAAATTAAATTAAGGAATTTACCCGCCTAAACCAAATACTTTTGGTTTAGGCCCACTACGCTACGGCCCGAAGATAAATTAGATTATTTTAATTGCTTGAACAGGGCAGTTTTGAATTGCTTCTCTAACACAATCTTTGTATTTTTCTGAATTTACTTTTTCTTTAAGACTGGATTTTCCATTTTTTAGTTCAAAAACTTCTGGACATAAATTAACGCACATTCCACAGCCTAAACATTTATTGCGATTAATATTTACTTTTATAGTTTTCTTCATAAATTCGAAATGTTAATTTTACTCCAAAATTCCATCTAAATTAACATCGTAGAGAATTGCTTCTCCTACTAAACGATAGGAAATTAATTCTTCGTTTTTAAACCAGATTTCAATTTCTTTTTCCGCTTCCCAAACAGAAGAAGAAGCGTGAATTAAATTTCTTACTGCGCGGCCGTCTATATCTGCCACCTCATAAGAATCAATTGTAAAATCTCCCCGAATAGTACCAACATCAGAAGTTAATGGCTCAGTGGCTCCGGTAATTTTTCTAATAATTTTCACCGCATTCATTCCTTGAAAAACCATCGCAATAATCGGCCCTGAAGTCAGATATTTTTTTAAATTATTTAAAACTCTTTCCCCTAACTCTATTGGGTTTTCTGTCGGCGGTTCCAATCCCTTCATTCTGTAAGATTCCAGAGATTTTTCTCCAGTTTTTGTTTTCCAATCAGGGTCAACTGAATAATGCCTTTCTATTAAATCTTCAGTTGCTAAAACCATCTTTAAACCGATTAGTTTTAAACCGCTTCTTTCGTATCTTTTAATAACTTCTCCTATTAAACCACGCTGAACCCCGTCTGGTTTAATTAAAACTAAAGTTTTTTCTTTTTTTGAATCCATAGTTGTAAGTTTAAACTAATCCCCTAATTAAATCAAGCAAAAATTATTAAAAATTTCAAGGCAGACAAGATAAAATTAGTTCTGTATCTTTATATCTATTTATCCAATCTCCGTCTAAAATAATAATTGCAACTATATAATCTTTATAATTAAAAAGAGAAATTAAACTACCTTTATCAAGATTTAATAAAAAACCTGTTTTGCCGCCGATAAAATTTTTATTTTCAACGAATTTATTCATATTATAAATAACTTTTATCTTGCCACTTTTTAATTCTGGAATTTCTAAGCGGGAATTTTTAGTCGCAGAAAATATTTCCGGCATCCTTTCTAAAATATAAACAGTGAGAAGCATTAAATCATTGGCAGTAGAACGATTAGAGGAAGATAAGCCATTGGGGTCAACAAAAATAGTTTGGGTCATTTTTAATTCTTTTGCTTTTTCATTCATTAATAAAATAAATTTTTTAAGGGATAATTGTTCTGCTAAAGCAACAGCCGCATCATTTGAAGAAGAAACCAACATTCCTTTGATTAAATCTGTCAATTTATATTGTTCCCCTTCTTTAAAATCGCCAAAGTCGCCAAAAGAAGAAATAGCAGCTGGAGATAAGGTAATAATCTTATTATGGTCAATGTTCTCGAAGGCTACTACCGCAGTCATTAATTTAGTAAGAGAGGCGATTGGTTTTTCTAAATAAATTTGTTTTTGAAAAAACACTGATTTATTGTCTAAATTTTTATTAATAATTATTCCTTCTGCCACTGGACTATCAATGTTTAATTCACATTTCAAATCATAAAACAACTTATATTCTTGAAGCGCCGGCTCTAAATCATTTAAATTATTAGAAGAAAGAAAAGATAATTGCTGCGAAGGAAGAAAGCCTGAAGCAATCCGTACATTTATTTCTTTTCGGGGTAATAAAAACAGAGAAAAAAATAATAAAAATGAACTTAAAAAAATAATTGTTAAAATTACTTTATATTTTTTCATTTTTAATTTATCTCTAAATATTTAATTCTTCTGATTCTTATTCTGAACGCTATTCGCTATTAAAAGAAAATCTCCTGGGTCAATATATCCCAATTTTGATAACGGATGAGGAGCATAACCAAAACAATAATCCAATTTTTGAGTTTTATTATAGCAAATTTTACCTCCTTTAGGATTTTCTAAAACTGGGGCGGTTTTAACTTCAAAATGCAGCGATTCGTTTATCGGGTCTTGACTCTGACAGCCATTTTTTCCTATTCGCCAATAATTTTGACAGCCAAAGCCGCTGCTTCCAATTGTTCCTAAAATATCTCCTTTTCTTATAGTCTCCCCTTCTTTTATTTTCTCTTCCATCGTGTCCAAATGAGCATAAAGGGAATAAATATAGCCTTCCTCTTGTTGGTGTTTTAAAATTATTGTATTCCCCATTCCATAATCATCTTTATTAGTGAAGATAACTTTTTCTACAGTCCCATCTTGAACAGCGTATACATTTTTGTTTTTTGCCTGTGGTTTAAGTTTAAAATCAACTCCAGTATGATTATAATAATCTGAATAAAGATTATTTCCGTCGCCGGAAAATCGGCGAAAATAACGCGAGGGATTATAAAAACGCTCAAAAATATAACTATTTTCTTTATCTAAAGGAAAACTCATTCCTTCTTTTACCAGAAGATTATCTAGGGAAGCATATACTAAAATCGGGTCGCCAATTTTTACAAAATCATAAATTTTTTTCGCTATTTCATCGGCAAATCTTAAACAACCGCCAGAAACAGTAGTGGTAAGTTTTCTGCCATCGTCATAATAAGGAATACCATGAAGAAAAAAATCTTCATAATACTGCATTGAATAAGGCATCCAGACTAAACCAATAGTAGACCAGTGAAGTTTTTCTCTCGTTCTAATTTTATACAAACCAGTTGGCGATTGGTGCCAAACATTAGGTGGAGACTGATAAAGCAAAGGCAAAACCGCCACTAAATTGCCTTTATCGTAAAGAAAAGTTTTATTAGTGGATAAATCTATTTCTATTCCTCTTGAACCAATAATATAAGGCTCTCTTAAGCAAAAAATTTCATCTTCTTTAATAGAAAATTCTGTTTCTTTAATACAGTAATTATGAACAGAAGGAATATCTTCTGAAGCGCTTTTGGATAAATGAATACTGCTTTCTTCAGCCGACACCGGAAAAGTGGGAGTAAAAACTATATTAAATTCCCGATATTTATTTAAACCGAAAACAAAAATTAATATTCCTATGATTCCAATAATTATCCAGACAAAAAAATATCTTTTCTTATAAAATTTAATCATAAAATGGCTCAAATGATTCAATTCAAAATCTGATATTTCTTCCCCTTATAAACTAAACGATTTTACCCACTCAGGCTCCGGAGGAGGGTTATTCTTTAGCATTAATTTCCAGGCTTCGTCAGTTAAGCGATTGTCCATTGGTTGTTTAAACTCATAATAACTAAACACCGGTCCAACTCCTATTAAGATTCTTTTATCTGGCAATTGGTATGCCACGACCATCGCCTTAATTTTACCAACCCCCTCTTCCAAAACCTGCAAAGTGCTGCCATCAGTATGAACATCTGCCACTACTGTGCTTTTAAGAATTTCATCCATCCCAACAATATCCCCTACTTCACCACCTTTAAGCAATGTTTCTATTAAATTAGAACTTACATCGCCAAAGTAATCAATAAATTGATATTCATCTTTATTTAATTCTTTGTTTTCTAATTCTTTTTTAGAAATCTCTAAAAGTTTTTTAATTACTAATGATAACTCATCAAAAATATCGTGTTTTTTTATTTCATCTTGAACATCTTGAAATAGAGGGTAGAAAAAATATGAAGATGGAATAATCTGTTCTTGTTCTTCTGAAGTCAACAGATTTTTCAATCCTTTTCCAGTCATCTCTGTTAATGCCAAGAGCCGATTGTAAAATTCTGGAATTGGTTCTACATAACCTCTGGCTGGCGCATGGTCTGGTGGAACTCCGCCCTCTCCCATTATTGTATAACTCTGCTTAGTATATAAAATAGTATCGTGGCGTAATTGAGACCAAGAAGATAAAGCGGTATTTAGAGATTTGTCCTGATAAGCATTGGTTTGCATAAAAGTCGGGTAGCCTTCGGTAAATTTCTCTAAAAGAGGTTGAAGAGTATAAAGCCAACTTTGATATATATTTTTAAACCAATCTGAGGGAGTAAAATCATTTATTTGTTGCTCAAGTTTTTTAAAACTAGATGAATATTCAGTATAATTATCATCGCCAAGTTGATGAAGCCAATATTTTGCTCTGTTAGAACCAAGCAAAGCCATTATATCTAAACCGCGGGGAAATCCTCTGACTAATCTTCCAGTTTCAGTAATAACTGTTGTAAAAGCAAGATTATCTGCTGAACCTTTATACACTCCAGTAAAAGGAGATACTAAACGAAAGAAAATGTTAGAATCAAGAGTATATCTTTGTCCCATAAAACGGAATCCTTTGGTCTTTTTTAAATAATTAAGAGCCTGCTCGCTGTCATAAGGAGGTTGAAGCTGACATTCGCCTAAACCACTATAAATTTGAGGAGTAAAAGGGAGATCAAATAATTCTTTCTGAAGTAGGTCAATCTTACTAGAATCAATATTATTATCAGCAAAAACTTTATCTAACACTTCAATATATTCATAAGGACCTAAATCATCAGAATAACCAACCAAAAAACTAGTGATGGCATATATTTTTTGCCATTTATCCTGAATTTCCTTTTTTTTGTGAAATTCCTGACTAATTAAAGATGCCTGAAGAGTTTGAATTTGAGCGTTTTCTTTAGAAACAACGCCATCTTGCATACATCTTGATTCCCTTTCTTTTAAATCTTTAGAGCCGTTTATCAGCATTGTCATTCTTCCATGCCACATCATTGCCTTAAAATAATTCTTTAATTTTTCTCCTTTGGTATAATGGCCTCGAGGAACATATTGAGAATAGTCTTCTTTGTAAATAAAAATTGGGGAAAATTCCCATTCCTGATGAGT
>DAOSBJ010000008.1:0-7227 GCA_035360795.1 Minisyncoccota bacterium | reverse complement strand
CGCTGGAGATTCAAAAGGAACATTAGAAATCATCTTTGAGCGCAAAAGAAATCCAGCGCTAATCGCAACTAAAATCGCTAAAATTCCTATAATAATTTTTGTTTTCTTCATATTTTTATTTAGTTAAACTTATTTTTATCATACCATTTTGGATCGAATCCTTCAATGAGGGACTGCTAATTTTAGACAGCCAAGTCAAAAAATTTGAAGTTTCTTCGCTATTCATAAGAGATAGCTGGCTTTTTTCACTTTTAATGGGAATTAAATAGAAATTTGCTTCTTTAGGATTAATCTCCAGCCCAACAGCGAGCTCTTGTTGCACTTCTTGGGAAAAATACATATCAAAAACAAAATTTCCCAAAGAATAAAAAATTGGTTTTTCTTTATATTCTTCTACTAATTGCACAACATGAGGATGGTGGCCTATAATCGCATCTACTCCTTTATCTATAAATCGATGGCTGGTATTTTCCTGAAATTTGGTAGGAAAGAAAGTATATTCTTCTCCCCAGTGAGGAGTCACAATAATGTATAAATTAGAATTTTCTTTTTTAAGTTTTTCTACATTTTCTAAGATTTTTTCAACACAATTATAATTGCCATAAGTTAAATTAGCTCCGATAAGAATGAGATTGTCTTTCTGAAAATAATATTTAGAATCACAACTTTGATAATCTCCCAAAGAATAAATATTATTTTCTTGAAGATATTTTCGAGTTTCTTCTAAACCCTGATTCCCTTTATCTTTTATATGATTGTTGGCGATATTTAAAACCGTAAAACCTAAATTCTTTAACAATTCTCCAATCTCTGGCGGATAAGCAAAACTTAAAGAATGGGAAGAAACCGGAGCCGCATTTGCCATAATTGGCCCTTCTAAATTTCCATAAACAACATCTATTCCTCTAAATATATTTTTAATTTTTTTATAGGGATAATCTAAACCATATTTATCTAATAGTTGAGCGACCCCTCGAGCCATCATTATATCGCCAACAAAAAGAATTGAATTCTGCGATATCTCTTGTTTTGCCCCTTCCTTAAAAATAACTGAATAATAAGAAACTCCACCTTCTTTGTTCAATAAAGAATTTTCTGGCAAAGATTCAATAAAATCATAATTGGTTTTATGACCAATTGTTCTAGGTTCTTCCATTTGTTTGAGTTTGGCAAAATATCTTATGGCGTAAAGCGCTTGCCAAGAATCAACATCTAACTTCTGAAATTCTGCTTCTTCAAAATTCAAAAGAGTCCTGATAGATTTTACATCATGCAAAAGGAGAAGAGGCAAAGGAAGATAATGAGAAAAGTCAACGCTTGCTAAAAAAATAGTATTTTCAGGAATAATTTTATTCAGTTCTTCTACTAACTCTCTAGTTTCCTCTTTAGTTGCTAAAGGAGAAATTAAAATTGGAATAACTTCAATTTCTGGCAAATATTTTTGAAAAAATGGCATTAAATTCATTACCCCCTGGTCTTGACTAACACTGAACTCATTAACTTTTACTAAAGAATTCTGAGTCAAAGTACTGATGATTTGAGAAGAAATAGTAATAAAATGACCGCCAGTTAAAGCGGTCTGGTTATAATGGTCAGGAGAAAACAAAATGACTGTTTGAAGAGAAGATGAACTATTTAACTCTTCAAAGAAATTATTAATAATTTCTTCAGCTAAAAGATGATGTGGAACAACACCGGCTGAAATTTCTAACTTTTCTATCTCTTCAACTTTTTGAGTTTCTTTTTTTGGAACAAAATTTTTATAGAAAAGATATCCGAGAATCAATGTCAAACTGATAATAAGAAATACTAACCATCGTTTCTGCTTGGACATAAATAATCAACTATCAAGTTATTTTCAGATGTAATTCTTTAAGTTGCGATTCATCAAGAGATGAAGGAGCGTTCATCATTAAATCTCTGGCATCACCAGTTTTTGGAAAAGCAATTACTTCTCTAATTGAGGATTCGTTTCTTAAAATCATTATTAATCTATCTAGACCAATAGCAATTCCGCCATGAGGCGGAGCGCCAAAACTAAAAGCTTCTATTAGATGACCAAATTTTTGATTAATTGCTTCTTCAGTATGGCCCAAGATTTCAAAAACTGCTTCTAAAAGTTGAGGCTCATTAATTCTTAAGGAACCGCCGCCAATTTCATAGCCGTTTAAAACTAAATCATATTGGTGAGCCAAAATATTCTGGGGCTCTTTTTTCATTCTTTTTATCAGTTCTTCCATTGTCTCCCCTTTTGTAAATTGGGGTCTAGTAAATGGATGATGGACCGCGTCCCAGCGATTTTCAGTTTGTTTCCACTCAAAAAGAGGAAAATCAACAATAAAGACAAAAGCAAGTTCATTGGGGTCATTTTTATTTTTTCTTAAATCTGGTTTATCAGTTTGATATTTTTGAATAACTTCTTTATAATTCAATCTTTCAAAAGGAAATTTCTGAATTTTTTTCTCCGGATAAAATTTTTCTACTAATTCTTTAAACATATTTTCTATCAAAGAAAGAACATCATCTTGACTCAAAAAATCCATTTCTAAATCCAATTGAGTAAATTCTGGTTGACGGTCTCCTCTTGTGTCTTCATCGCGAAAACAACGGGCTATTTGAAAATAGCGCTCAAATCCACCAACCATTAAAAGTTGTTTGTATTGCTGAGGACTTTGGGGTAAAGCGTAAAATTTGCCAATCTCTAATCGTGAAGGCACAACATAATCTCTTGCGCCCTCGGGAGTTGATTTTGTCAAATTCGGAGTTTCTATTTCAATAAAATCTTTTTCAAATAAAAAATCGCGAATGAATTTAATTACTTTAGCGCGCGCTAGAATATTTTCTTTTAGCCTTTCTCTTCTTAAATCCAGATAACGGTATTTTAATCTTAATTCTTCGCTTATCTCTTTGCCGTCAGTTGAAATATCAAAAGGAAGGGTTTTTGCCTGAGAAAGAATTTCCAAATTTTTAACTTCAATTTCCAATTCGCCAGTTAAAATTTTGGGATTTATCATTTCCTTTGGTCTTTTCTTTACTTCTCCTGAAATTTTTATTACCCATTCATTTCTTAATTTTTCTGCTTTCTGATACAATTCTTTGTTTATAGGAGTAAAAACCAGTTGAATAATACCAGTTTTGTCTCTTAGATCAATAAAAATAATTTTGCCATGGTCGCGTCGGGAGTCAACCCAGCCACAGAGAGTAATTTCCTGATTTAGGTATTTTTGCGTTTCTTTAATCCAAATTCGTTCCATAAAAGTAATTTACTTACATTTTATCTTTTTTTGAATAATAAATCAAATCGTTGCCATCAAGAGTAAAAATTATTGAGCCGTCTAAATCAGTTCTAAAAATTACTGCTCCAACTTCTTGTAATCTGTCTAAAACTTCTTGATTAGGGTGACCGTAACTATTCTGTCCTGTTTCAATGACGGCAAATTTTGGTTTTAGAGACTCTAAGAACTTTAAAGAAGAAGAATTTTTTGAACCGTGATGATTTACTTTTAAAACTTCAACTTTTGTTTTTAGATTAGTTAGGATTGGCACTAGTAGATTTTCTATATCTTGATTAATGTCGCCGGCGAAAAGAAAACCATTTTGATGAAAATCATAAAGGGCAACTAAAGAATCCTGGGAAGAACTCTTATGTTTTAAAGTTTTGGTGGAAAAAACAGAAATTTTATTTGCTTTTTGCCAATAGATTTTTAAAGGTTTATTGGCCAAAATTACTGGAATTTTTCTTTCTTTTAATTCTTTTAAAAACTGAAGAAAGAGAGTTTGGGTTTCACTGATATCTTCTAATATCACGACTTTTACTTTGTAATGGTTTAAAACCTCAAAAATGCCTAAAAAATGGTCTTTGTCTGGATGAGAGAGAATAAAAATATCAATTGTTTTATCAGAAAGCGGTAAAACTTTCGATAATTCTTCTAAAACGTTTTTTGAACCTGCGTCAATTAAGATATTTCCGGCAGAACTAATAATTATTTCGCTATCTGCCTGGCCAACATCAAGAAAGGCCACTTTTTCTTTAAAATGCAACCTCTCAAAAATTATTCCCCAACAGGAGCAATTTAAGACTACTAAAAATATTAGAAAATAAAAAAATTTTTTATGCTTATTCATTTTTTTCTAAAAATAAAACCTCTTTTTTCAGTTTAAAATAATAAAAAAACAAGAAAAGATAACTTAAAAGAAAAATTGGTCTTATTTTAGGATTAATCCAAAAAACAAAAATCTTAAAGGAACTAATAAAATCAACTACTTTTAAAATATAACTCAAAATTAAGTTTAAAAACCAGCCCAAAACCAGAGACGGCAAATAGAAAAAATGACAAATAATCAGAAGAAAGGCAAAAATTAAAACCCAAGAAATAATCGGAACAATTAATAGATTGCTTAACATTACCAAAGCAATAATCTGACCAGTTTTAAAAATTATCCAAGGGTAAACAAAAATCAAAGAAGAGAGACTCGCAAAAAATGTATCTTCAAACGATTTCAGAAAATTTGGAAGTTTAAGATTCTTAAATAATTTCTGTTCTCTTAAAAGCGGATTAAAACAAATAATGCCAAAAGTGGCTAAAAACGACAACTCAAAACCTAAATCATAAAATAGAGACAGAGGATTTAAATAAGTCATTAAACATAAAGTAAAAAGAAAAGAATTAAAAGGTTCATAAATTCTAAAATTTAATTCAGCAAATATTACAAGAAGAGCCATAACAAGCGCCCTTAAAACAGAAGGGGTTAAACCGGCCAAAAGACTAAAAAATAATAAAAACAAAATCAAAATGAAAAATTTTATAATTTTTGTCAAAGGAAAAAATTTCAAGAATTCGGAAATAATTTTTATTAGAAGTACCAAATGCAAACCAGAGACTGCCACTAAATGCGAAAGGCCAGCCAAATTTATCTTTTCTTCTATTTCTTTATTTAAATTTCCTTTACGACCAAAAACTAAACTATTTAAAAGACTGGCTTGAGGTTCTTTTAAATAGTAATTAAAAATGCTTTTGAGTTTTTCTCTAAATAAAAATGCTTGATTAAATATCGATTTGGCGGCTATTTTTTCTACTTCTGGTTTTTTAATTTCAAAATAAACCAATAGTCCATCGCTATAAAAAGGCTCATCTAAATTTACTATTTGCCCTTTTTTAATTTTTAAATAATCGCCTTTAAAATAATCTGGTTTTAAGTCCAGATAAACAATTCCTCCTTTGAATTGACTAAATTGGACTTGCGGCTGAATAATTAATTTTTGAGATTGCTCTAAAGGATAACTAGAAATTACTTTAAAGGAAGTGTTTGAAAAAGAAGATAAATCAGGTCTTGCTAAAAGCGAATTTAAAACTATTTTGTATCTTAAAAAACCAAAAATAAAACTAAAAATAATAAAAATAATTAGAATAACAAAAGAAATACTTTTGAATTTGGTTTTGACAAATAAAAAATAAAAAATTCCTCCTATAAGGATGAAAGGAAGAATTTTAAAAGAAAAAAAATAACTTAAAACTATTCCTAATAAAAAAGCCACCCCACTTAAGCGAAAAATTTTCGCTTTTGAGCAGCCTTTATTCATTTAACGGATTTCGCAAATGGAAAATTTATTTTTTATTTTTTCTAAAACTTTTTGTGTTTTTTCTTCTGGCCAAGAATTAACTTTCTGGTATTTATTATCTAAAGTTTTAAAATTTTTAAACTCCTGAAGATAATAGGCTTTTGCTCCTTTAATCATTTCGCTAATCTCTAAAATATCCTCTTCATTTAAATTTAAAGGGTCTAAGGTTGTACGAAACTCATAACCAATATTTGAATTCATTAAAATTTCAATTGATTTTTTAATCTCAGAAGTATAGTCAATGCCTTTAGTAAATAAATAATATTTTTTAAGCGGAGATTTAATATCCATTGCTACATAATCAACCAATTTATTCGTGATTAGATCTTCAAGAATTTGAGAATTAGAACCATTAGTATCTAATTTTACCAAAAAATTAAGTTTTTTGACTTTAGAAATAAAATCTTTTAACTGAAAATGGAGAGTCGGCTCCCCGCCAGTAATCACTAACGCTTCTAAAAGTCCTTGTCTTTCTTTTAAAAAATCTAAAACTTGTTGGTCGGAAATTTTTGACTGTTTTTTAATTAAAACAGGATTTACTAATTCCGGATTGTGGCAGAAAGGACAATAAAAGTTACAACCTAAAGTAAAAACAGTGGCGGCCACTTTCCCCGGATAATCTAGTAAGGTTGTTTTTTGCAAACCGCCAAAAAACATAAAAATTACACTTTGAAGGTTTTTCTCAAACGAAATTCTTCTTGCTTGCCAAAGTGCCATTGAGAAACTGGCCGAAGATAACCAACAATTCGAGAATAAACTTCACAAGGTTGTTCCACTAAACATTTTGGACAAGTGAAATGTTCACCATTAATATAACCATGAACAGGACAAACTGAAAAAGTGGGTGTTAGAGTGAAATAAGGCAATTTGAATCTTTCAAAAACAGTTTTTATTAGAGATTTTACCACCTTAGGGTCAGAAACTGTCTCACCCAAAAAGGCATGGAATACTGTTCCACCAGTATATTTTGTTTGAAGTTTATCTTGAAGTTTTAAGGCTTCAAATAAATCATCAGTATAATTAACTGGCAGTTGGCTGGAGTTAGTATAGAACGGCTCTTTTTCACCGGCTGTAATAATCTCTGGATACTTTTTTTTATCAAGCAAGGCAAGCCGATAAGAAGTCCCCTCTGCAGGCGTAGCTTCTAAATTATACAGATTTCCAGTCTCTTCCTGATATTTTACTAATTTTTCTCTCATAAAATCTAAAACTTCTAAACTAAAATCTTGTCCTCTTTTACTGCCGATATCCACATCAAGAAAATTTAACAAGGCTTCGTTCATTCCGATAATTCCAATAGTTGAAAAATGATTTCCCCAATAATTGTCTCTCATTTTTTTTACATTACTGAGATAATAGCGAGAATAAGGATACAGTCCTTTTTCTGTCCAATCTTCTAAAACCTTTCTTTTAATTTCTAAACTGGTTTTAGCCAAATCCATTAAGCGAGAAAGACGCTCAAAAAATTCTTTTTTGGTTTTTGAAAGATAGCCAATTCTAGGTAAATTAATGGTCACGACACCGATACTGCCTGTGAGGGGATTTGCGCCAAATAATCCTCCCCCTCGTTTATATAGTTCCCGGTTGTCGAGACGCAACCGGCAACA
>DAOSBJ010000007.1:4170-32677 GCA_035360795.1 Minisyncoccota bacterium | reverse complement strand
TATCTTAAATTGTGAATAGTGGCTAATCTTAAATATAGAGGTTCTTTAATCAAATATAAATGTCTTAGATAGGCTCGGCTATAATTTTTGCAAGTAAAGCAATCACATTCCTCGTCAATCGGATTTAAATCTTTCTCAAAAATTTTGTTTTTTATTTTTAAAGTTCCTTCTCTAAAATCACTTTTTATTTTCAGTTGGTGATTTTCTTTTATAATTTTTCCTTCATAAAGTTCTCCGTGCCGAGCAATTCTCGTCGGATTAACACAATCAAACATATCTACTCCCCTTTTTACCATTTCTATTAAATCGTTTGGAGAAGCGCCTGCGCCCATCGCATATAGCGGTTTGTCTGACGGAATTTTCTCTTTTAAAAATTCAATAATCTCCAAAGTTTTACTCATATTATAGCCAATAGTCTCTCCCCCAAGGGCAATGCCATCAAAAGGGATTTCCAAAATTGATTCTAATGATTTTAATCTTAAATCCAAATAAGGACCTCCCTGAACAATGCCAAAAATGAGCGGTCGCCGGCCATAAATATTTTCTAATTCTTTTAATTTATCAAAAGATTTTTTCGCCCACTTGGAAACTCTTAAGAGCGATTTTTCTAAATATTTTCTATCTGAAATATCTGGCTGGCACTCATCAAAAGCCATTATAATATCAACCCCTAAATTATATTGGATCTCTATTGATTTTTCTGGGGTGATAAAATGTTTGCTTCCATCATAAGGGGAATAGAATTCTACTCCATCTTCTTTAATTCTACTTAAATCTGCTTGCTTTTTAAAACTCCAGGCTTGAAAACCGCCAGAATCGCTTAAAATAGCTTTATCCCAATTAATAAATTGATGAATGCCGCCCGCTTCTTTTATTAATAAATCACCAGGTTTAAAAAATAAATGAAGAGCGTTGACGAGGATTATTTCAATATCTATTCTTTCTAAATCTTCTTTAGTCAGACACTTTACAGCACCTGCTGTCCCTGGCGGCATAAAAACTGGTGTTTGAACAATGCCATGGCTAGTAATAATTTCCCCTTTTCGCAAAAATCCAGAATTAGATTGTTTGATAAGAGAGAACATAATAAATAACTTAAAAATCAAAATTATAAGTTATTCTATGAACATTGCGTCGCCAAAAGAAAAAAATCGGTATTTTTTCTCAATTGCCTCTTGGTAGGCTTTAAATATCAAATCTTTTGAAGCAAAAGCGCAAACCAACATTAAGAGAGTTGATTTTGGCAAATGAAAATTAGTGATTAAAGCATCAACTATCTGAAATTTATAGCCAGGATAAATGAAAAGTTCTGTTATTCCTTTCTGAGGAACTACTAGGCGATTATAAGCGCAATGTTCGAGTGATCGAGTGACCGTTGTTCCAACCGCAATTACTCTCTTTTTATTCCTTTTTGCTTCATTAATTTTTTGGGCGGTTTTCTCGTTTATCTCAAAAAATTCAGGATGCAGTTTATGATTTTGAATTGATTCTGTTTTAAGCGGCAAAAATGTGCCCAAACCAATATGTAAGGTAAGATAAACCATTTCTACTCCTTTTTCTTTAATTTTTGAAATAAGTTGTTTGGTAAAATGAAAACTGGCAGTTGGGGCCGCCACTGAGCCATATTTTTTGGCAAAAATTGCTTGATAGTTTTTATAAGAAAGTTTTGTCGGTTGCTTTATATAAGGCGGCAAAGGAGGTAAACCTAAAGTTAAAATTTTTCCTTTCAACTGGTCGCCCTTCAAATTGAACTTTATAATTCTTTCATAATTTAAAACTTCTGTGATTTCCCCTTCTAATTCTTCATCAAACTGAATCACCCATCCCTTTTTTAAATTTGGTTTACCGATTATAATCCACTTTTCTGGCCAGAAGTTAAAATCAAAGAAATCTCTTCCCTCTTGCCTTAGAAGAAAAACTTCTACTTTGCCTTTTGTTTCTTTTTTTCTGCCATACAGGCGGCTATTAATTACTTTGGTATCATTAAAAACCAAAAGGTCATCATCTCTTAAAAAATCAACTATTTCATAGAATTTCTTATGGATAATTTTGCCGCTTTTCCTTTCTAAAACCATTAATTTGGAATGATCTCGGGGAAAAACTGGCTCAGAAGCGATCAACTCTTTCGGCAGATGGTAATCAAATTCTTGAATCTCCATTTTAATTTCTTTTTAATTCTCCCTTAAAAAATCAACAAACTCCGAGGCATAGGTGCTAATTTTACCCAATCCCATGAAAATAAAAACCTTCTTTTCATTATCCTTATTACTTAACTTTTTTAGAAAATCAAACAACTCTTCTTTTTTAATATCCTCTGTAATAAGAGCGACTTTATTTTTTGGTTTAATTTTATTTAAAATAATACTTTTATATATTTTCAGGTTACTGATGCCTTTGATAGGTTTTTCCGCTGCCGAATCGAGCGGGAGAAGAACTAAATAATCAGTTTTTTTAATTGATTGAGCATATTCTTTATAAAGAAGTGATACTCTCGAATAACGGTATGGCTCTAAAACCACAACAATTCTATAATCAGGAAAAGAAAGTCTAGTCATTTTCAGCGAAGCTTTAATTGCAGTTGGGTGATGAGCATAATCATCAATAATCACCAATCCTTTTTTAAAATACAAAACATTAAACCTTCTTTTTATTGGCGGAAACTCAGCCAATATCTTGATTGCTTTCTTTATTTCTTTATTACTTAAAGAAATGGCTTCGAGTACTGAAAGGGTGGCTAAAAGATTTGAAACATTTTCTTTTCCTGGCAAGCGTAGTTTAAAAGAAGAAAAAAATGTTCCCTGATGATAAATTTTTCCTTTAGTAAGATATTTATAATAAGCCGGAAAAAATTGCAAATTAGAAACAGAAAAATCAGTTGTTTTTTTATTAAGAGAAAAAGAAATAATCTGATTTTTGCTTTTACGAACCAACCCCGATAAAAATCTATCATCTAAATTTAAGACAGTTTTTCCTGATAAACTGTTTTCTTCAAATTCCTCAAAAGCTTTTTTTAAAAGAACAAATTTCCCTTTATATGGTCCATCTTTTGCTAAATGGTCATTGTCAATATTGAGTATCACTGGTAAAAACGAAGGAGTTAGAAGAAAGGATTTATCATGCTCGTCTGTTTCCACCACCGCATATTCTCCTGTACCCCACTGGCTGCCTAAAGGATATTTTTCGGATTTTCCGCCTACATAAACAGTTGGCTTTTTATTTAATTCATCCAAAACAAAAGCTATCATTGAAGTAGTAGTGCTCTTGCCATGAGTGCCACTAATGGCAATAATTTTTTTATCTTTTAGTATCTCCATTAAATACTGATATCGGTTAAAAATTTTTAACTTTTTTTTCTTTGCCAAAACTAATTCAGGATTATTCTTTCTGATGGCGCTTGAATAAACTACAATCTGGGCGTTTTTTATATTAGAGGCTTTGTGCCCTATAAAAATTTTCACTCCTTTTTCTTTAAGGTATTTGGTATTGTTTGACTCTTTAATATCGCTTCCGCTGATTTTAAATCCTTGACCAATTAATAAATTAGCCAAAGCGGTCATCCCCGTTCCTCCAATGCCAATCAAATGGATTCTTTTCTCGCGCGAGAATTTAATTTTTGGTTTTTTATTTTGTATAATTTTATTTTATTTATTATTTATTATCTTTTATTTATTATCTTGGGTCTATTTTAATTCCGTCTCCAAATCTTCTGGGAATGATATGAATATGGGGCCGATGTGGAACTCCTGACTGAGCCGCTTCTCCTTGGTTAATTAAAAGGTGATAGCCATCACTTTTAATCTCTTTCATTTGTTTTTCGGCTAATTCTCGCGCTTTTAAACAGATTCTTTTAAATTCATCCTCTGGCATCTCGGAAATATTTTTATAATGATTTTTAGAGAAGATTACTAAATGACCCTCGCTAATGGGATTAATGTCATAAATTGCCAAGAAATTATTGTCTTCGTAATATTTTTGCGAGGGAATTTCTCCCTCGATAATCTTACAAAAAATGCAATTATTGTCGAGCATAGTAATTAAATAAAAAATTAAAAATAAAAAATAAAAGATAAAAGATAAAAGATAAAAGCTTCGTTGTCATTTTTTATTTTTTATCTAATTTATCTAGCGCTTGTTTTAATCGTTTAATAGTTTCTTCTTTTCCTAACACTTCTGCTATTTCAAATGGCCCAGGAGAAACTTCTTTGCCTGACAAAGATGCTCTTAACGGCCAAAGCAAGCGTCCCCTATTTCCCTGATAAGCCCCCTCTTTGTCTATAAATTCATAAAACTTTATTTGAAGATTTATTTTATTAAAATCTTCTTTCGGAATTTTTTCCACTATCTCAACTGCATCCTCTAATGCTTTTCTTAAATCAGTCTCAGTCATTTCTTTCCAAAATAATAGTTCTTTTTTGTAGTCCAATTTATCCTTAAAGAAAAAATCAAAAAGAGTGAAAACATCGCTAAATTTAGTAATTCTTGGTAGGTCAATCTCTATCACTTTTTTTAAATACGATTCATCGTATTTTTTTAAAAAATCAGAATAGGGGGAATAATTTTTCACATAATCGATAAATTGAGACATTATATCATCAAAATCCATCTTTCTTAGATAACTGCTATTAAGCCAATCCAATTTTTTGAGGTTGAAAATTGCTCCACCTTTTTGAACTCGTTCTAAACTAAACTTTTCGATAATTTCTTCTAAACTCAAAATTTCATTATCATCTTGAGGATGCCAGCCTAATAAAGCCAAAAAATTCACTAATGCTTGAGGCAAATATCCCAATTGACGATAATCTGTCACTGCCATTGCTCCATGACGCTTACTTAATTTAGACCTATCCGGCCCTAAAATCATCGGCAAATGCGCATAAATAGGCCTAGGAAAGCCTAATGCCTCAGCCAGAATAATTTGCTTGGGGGTATTAGAAATATGGTCTTCTCCTCTAATTACATGCGTTATTTCCATTAAATAATCATCAATTGTCGCACTCAAATTATATAAGGGCTCTCTTAAACTTTTAGCAATTACAATATCGCCAATTAAAGACAAATCTACCTCAATTTCACCCCTAATAACGTCCTGAAACTTAAGTTTTTGAGGGGGGATTTTTAAACGAATAACCGCTTTTTTCCCTTCTTTTAAGTATTTTTTTACAGTTTCTTCTGGTAAATCCCGACAACGGCCAGAATAACGGGGCGCCATCCCCCGAGTAATCATTTCCTGACGCTGGATCTCCAACTCTTCTGGAGAACAAAAACAATAGTAGGCCTTACCCTCCTCAAGCAACTGTTTAAGATATTTCTCATAAATATCTAATCTCTCGCTCTGACGATAAGGACCGAATTCTCCTTCCTTTTCAGGTCCTTCATCCCAGTCTAATTTCAGCCATCTTAAACTATCTAAAATATTTTTTTCGTATTCTTTTTTAGAACGCGATTTATCAGTATCTTCTATCCTTAAAATAAATTTCCCTCCAGTTTTTCTGGCAAAGAGAAAATTAAACAAAGCAGTTCTGGCACTACCAATATGAAAATAACCAGTGGGACTTGGCGCCATTCTTACTCTCGGCCCAAAAAGCGCTTGAGTTGATTGAGGGTCATCCATTTTAAAAAATAATTTTTAATTTTATAATTGAGGCTTAAACTTTAAGCAAGACTGTTAATTAATTCTTGAGCAATAATTTGCGCTGCCTGAGGTTTAGCGAAATTTAGAGCCGCCTGACTCATTTCTTGTTTCTTTTTCTCGTCTCTTAAAATCTGAAATATCAGACCAGAAAAAATATTAGGCTGGAGATTTTTTTCTTCAAGAACAATGGCTGCTCCATTTTTTGCATACTCGTAAGCATTTTTTATTTGATGTTCTTTTGTTGACCAAGGTAAAGGAATTAAAATTGCCGGCTTGCCGCTTCTAGCAATCTCAAAGATTAAGCCACTTCCGGCTCTCGCTACTATCAAATCCGAAAGAAAATAGATATCTTTCAAATTAAACATTTCTTTACCCATTATCGTTTCCTCAATGAATGGAACCGGATGGTAAAATGTTTTTCGTTCTTCTGAACCAATAATTTCCTTGAAGACAATTTCTGATTCTCTTAAAACTCTTTCAAAATCCGTAGTTCCAGTTTGATGAATTATTTCTGTTTCTTCTATCAATTGAGGTAAAGAATCCAAAATTAAATCATTGATATGCTGAGCTCCTAAAGAACCGCCCAAAACAGCAATTAAAGGATATTCTTCACTTAATCCTAAAGATCTCTTTAATGATACTTTATCAACTTCTTCCTCTTCGTAGAAAAGTTCTTCTCGTACTGGATTACCTACTAATTTAGTTTTTGAGGGAGGGAAAATTTTAGCGCTACTTTCAAAACTAATAAAAACTAATTTCGCAAATCGAGCCATTAAATGATTAGTTAAACCAGGCTGGCTGTCGCTTTCATGAAGGTAAAAAGGAATAAAAAACAGAGTACTGATGAAAATTACTGGAAAAGAACCATAGCCGCCTTTGGCAAAAACTATGTCTGGCATTATTAAAAAAAGATAAACAAATGTTTGAAATAAACCAAAGATGATTTTAAAAATATCTAAGATGTTATTTAAAATGTCTATCGGGCTAAAAGAACGTCGGAATTTACCGGTAATTATTGTTTTAACTTCAATTCCTTCTTTTTTTATATATTCCAAAGTAAAATCATTTGGCCCAAGATAAATAAATTCCAAAGGTAGATTATTTTCCTCTTTTATTTTTTTCAACTCTCTTAAAACTGCTATTAACGGAAAAGTATGGCCACCGCTCCCGCCACCAGTCAGAACTATTTTTAAAGTTGAATTAGATTTGATCATAAATTTTAATTATACACTTCTGAGGCAATTTTTGACAGAATGCCAATACTTACCAAACTAGTAATAAGCGAAGAACTGCCATAACTTATAAAAGGCAAAGGAACACCAGTCGCAGGAATTATTTTTGTCATCACTGCAATGTTAATAAAAGTTTGAAAACCTATATGGGAAATTAAACCAATAGCAAAAAATTTATTGAAATTATTTATAGATTTGCTAGCGATTTTTAAACCTACTAAAATCAAAGAAAGATAAAGAACAATCAAAATTATTGAGCCAATGAAACCAAATTCTTCAGATATCACAGAGAAAATGGAATCAGTGTGACTCTCTGGTAGATAAAAAAACTTTTGAACTGATTTTAAGAAACCCAAACCGAAAATTCCACCTGAACCAATTCCAATTAAAGACTGTTCAATATGATAACCACTTTTTAAGGGATCCTCCTCTCCTTCTTTAAATGAAATAATTCTTTGAAGTCGATAAGGACTTACTTTAAATAAATAACTGCCAACAATAATTGTTATTATTATTAAAACTATAATTTGTTTTAAACTCAAACCGCTGGTAAAATAAATTGCCAAACTCGCTAAACCAATAATCAAAACCGTACCGGTTGAGGGCTGAATGAACATTAAACCGCTTATTAAACCAAAAGAAAAAAGAAAAGTCAAAAAAGGTTTGCCAAACACTTTTTTTCTTTCTTTTGGGTTAGAACGACATAAAATTGCCGCTAAAAAAGCAGGATAAGTAATTTTTAAAAATTCAGATGGCTGGAAACTAATTGGTCCTATTTTGAGCCAACGTAGGGCAGGGGCATTTGCAACTTTAAACGGCGGAACAAAACACAAAGCCACTAAAATAACATTAAAAATTAAAAGCAAAGGGGCTAATTTTTGCCAAAAACTTAAAGGAAGTCTTGAAGCCAAAAAAGCAACTACTCCTCCCAAAATAACTCCTTGGATTATTTGCCTTTTTACAAAATAAAAAGCATCACCATAATCCTGCTGAGCAACTACTACAGAAGCGCTAAAAAGAGTCAAAAGACCAAAAATAAGCAAAACAATGGTAAGAGTAATTAGAATTTTACTATAATTAAGACTCATAAGTTATAATTATATTTTATAATATTTTTCTTTTTTTCTCAAATTTTCGCGTTATATGGTATAATAGAAACAATTATATTTTTTATGACAAAGAAAACCATTCTTCTAATCATCCTTGTTTTAGCCCTTGCCATTGGGGGTGTTTTTCTTTTTGTAAATTACAAAAATAGCAATCTTTCTCTTGGCAGTTTAAAATTAAAAGTCTACCCTTCAACTGCTCAAATTAAAATAAACGAAAAAATTTATTCTCCTTTAAATGGTAATTTAAATATTAAATTAAAACCAGGCGAATATTTAATAAATTGTTTTTTAAACGGCTACCTACCCTATGAACAGAAAATTACAATCCAGTTAAATCAAGAAACTATTGTAGATGATATTTATCTCTTGCCCCTAAACTGGCCAAAAAAATTATTAGTTGAAAAACCAGATATTGTAAACATCTATTTTTCAAAAGATAATAACCGTATTCTCTACCTTCAAAAAATAAAAGACAAAAATGCAAAGATAATTTATTTATGGGAAATTTTTGATAGAGAAACTAAAAAAACCGAAGAAATTTTCACTTCTCCCGTTTTACCTCTAGAAATTAATTTTGTTTCAAAAAAAATATTAACTGAAATTAAATCCAATAGCTGGCAGATAATTTTGCCTTTAAAAAGTTTGTTGCGCGATTTAAATATTGTCAGCCAATCTTTAAATACTATCTTTGAACAGCAACTAAAGGAAATAAATTCAAAACTGTCGAAAGAAATCAAAAAAGCAGCATTTACTGACAATGAAGAAAACAAAATTATTATTCAGACTAAAGATGCAATCTTTCTTTATGATTCTTTAGCTAATACCTTATCTTTAATTTATGAAGGAGAAAGTTCAGAGTTTATCAATAATGCAAATAATCTTTATTTTTTGGATAAAAGCGGTCTTCTGACAAAAATAAATCTTAATCCTCCTTTTGTAAGCACCACTCTTTCTCTTTTTAGTTTTGAGACAAAAAATTTAGAAAAAGCCAAAATTAGAAAAGATATAGAACAAGAACATTTTTTAATTATTACCAGCGAGGGCAAATTATACTATTTAGAAGCAGCAGACTCTAATCTGCCGGTCAATATTTCTGAAAATGCCGGGGAATCAGATTTTATCAATATGGATATAATTGTCTTTCAATCAAAAGATAAAGAAAAAGAGTGGACTATTTATAATCTTACAGATAAAACCACAAAACTAATAGAATCTTTTATAAAGCCAATTCAATTTCTAAAAGAAAATTATTGGTTAATTGTAAAAGATGATAACTTAAAAGTTTATGATTTAGAAAATGAAAAATTTATTTCAATAGCCGAAAATGTTTTACCAGATACTGTCTTTTTTGACAAAATTTTAAAAAGAATCTTCTTTGTCACTAACGAAGGAATAAACGAAATATCATATTAAAGGAAAATAAAAATCGCCCGCCCAAATTTCTTCGAAACTTGGGCGGGCAAGCCTTTTTATCTTTTCGCCCACTGAGGTCTCTTTCTTGCTTTTTTTAATCCATACTTTTTCCTTTCCACTACCCTGCTATCTCTTGTTAAAAGTTTATATTTTTTTAAAGTTGGCTTTAAAGTATTATCTAATTTTATTAATGCCCGGCTAATCCCTAATCTAATTGCCTCCGCTTGACCAGTTAGTCCTCCACCCCTAACTTTTACCGTAATAAGAAATTTATTTTCAACTTTTGCTTTTGAAAATGGTTCTAAAATTTTATTTTGTAATGATTTAACTGGAAAGTAGTCATCAAGATTTTTATCATTTATAATTATTTGTGGCTTATCTTTTGAAAGCCTTACAGTTGCAATCGCCTCTTTTCTTCTGCCAATTGCTTGAATATATTTTGACGGCGTTGTTTTTTCTTTAACCACTTTCTCAGTTGTCTTTTTTTTGGTTTCTGCCATAGGTTTTGATTTAATCTTCAATTTGTAATCTTTTAAGTCTTTTATCTCTTAATTTATTTTTTGGTAGCATTCCTTTTACTGCCATTCTTAAAACTTCTTTTGGATTTTTATTCCATAAAGACTCTAATTTTTCCTCCTTTAAATGACCCAAATAGCCAGTATGTTTAAAATACTTTTTAACTTTCATTTTTGTCCCCTTAAAAGTAATATCTTTTAAATTTTTTACAATCACCACTGTTTGACCCGTTTTATTCGGAGCATAATCCGGCCTATGCTTATCTTGCAAATAATAAGAAGTTAAAGTGGCGACTCTACCTAAAGACTGATTTTTCGCGTCTAAAATTATAGGTTTTGGTTTGTTTTCTTTATTTTTTTTCTCTGTTACTGCCATAAAATTTTTATTTAACAAATTCTAAAATTACCAAGGGAGAAGCATCTTTTATTTTTCTTTCAGAAGTCTTAATAATTCTCGTATAGCCGCCTTTTCTTTCCAAATACATTGGAGCAATCTGATAATATAATTTTTTTGCGGCTTTAAGCGGCAATTCCTCTTTAAGTTTTCGGAAAGCACTAAGATTTTGTTTTTTTGCAATTGTAACTAATCTTTCTATTTTTTTCTGAGTTTCTTTTGCTTTTGCTGAAGTCGTAGAAATTTTTTCTTTCAAAATCAAATTAGTCGCTAAACTTTTAATTAACGCTTTTCTTTGATCTCTTTCTCGGTGAATTTTTCTTCCTTTCTTCAAATGTTTCATAGATATTTATTCTTTCAAGGTATAAGTTAAATTTTTCAGAACCTTCTTGATTTCTTCCACTGCCTTTTCTCCCAATCCATCTAATTTATATAAAGTTTCTTCTTTATAACGCAATAAGCCGGCTAAAGTTTTAATTCCGTTATTAAGCAGAGCATTCTTTGTTCGGCTTGAAAGATTTAATTCGTCTATTGAAATATCTTTTGGCTCCCTTATTTTTGTTTTCATAATAAAAACCTCTCCTTTTTCACCTTTTTCTTGAGGCAAACTAAAACTTGCTTTTTCTTTTAATAAAGAAAAATGTTCTTCTAAAATAGTAGCAGCTTTAATAAGGGCCTCCTGAGGAGTAAGAGAGCCATCAGTTTCAATTTCAAGATATAAACGATTATAATCAGTCCTTTCTCCAACTCTCATATCCTCCACCCAAAAATTTACTCTCCTTATTGGGGAGAAAATCGCATCAAGGGCAATGGTGCCGATAGGTAATTCTTCTTTCTTTCTATCTTCCACTTCAGAATAACCCAAGCCTTTCTCAACAGTTGCTTCTAATTCCAATTGCGCTTTTTTATCTGTCAAAGTAGCAATTTTTAATTCAGGATTCAAAATTTCTGCCATCGGGTTTGCTTCAAAATCTTTAGCAGTGACTTCTTTCTCTCCTTTAACATTTAGTTTTAAAGTTTGAGGTTGTCCATCGAAAAGTTTTACTCTCAATTGCTTTAAATTAAGCATAATATCTACTACGGTCTCCTGTACCCCTTCAAGAGTAGAAAATTCGTGAGGGACGCCCCCTATTTTAAATGAAGTGACGGCCGCTCCTTCAATTGAAGAAAGTAAAACTCTTCGTAAAGCATTGCCTAAAGTTATCCCGTAACCAGGATAAAGACCCTCAATTTCAAACTTGCCAAAAAATCTATTTTGTTCATCTACTTTAAAGTTAGAAAAAAGTTGAAACATATCAAAAGATAATAAATTTTTAATTTTATGTTTTAATTTTATAATTTTAAAAAATATTTAAAATGAAAAATTTTCTTCTTAATTTTTGATTCTTAATTCATCATTCTAGGCGTATGCTTCTATTATAATTTTGAAATCAAAAGGAAGATTTAATTCATTTACATCCGGTGTTTTAATTAACTTCGCAATTAATTTTTCTTTATCTAATTCTAAATAAGAGGGGGGAGTAATTTTTTTAATTTTTTCTCTTACCTCTTCAAAAACTTTTGATTTTAAAGAACGTTGGCGAATAGAAATTACGTCATTTGGCTTCACAATTCTAGAAGGAATATCACAACGTCTATTATTTAAGAGAAAATGACCATAACTTACTAATTGCCTCGCTGCTTTTTTTGAATTAGCAAATCCTAATCTAAAAATTACACTGTCTAATCGACTCTCAAGTAGTTGGGCTAATGCTTCTGGCGTGGATTCTTTCTTTTTTAAAGCAAGTTCATAAAAGCGTCGAAGTTGTCTTTCGCTCAAACCATAATAAATTTTAATTTTTCTTTTCTCTATAATTTGTTTTTTAAAAGAAGAAACTTTCTGTCCTCTAACTCTTTTTTCTTTCTTTTTTAATAAGGGACAAGAAGGAGAAAAACATTTATCTCCTTTTAAAAATAATTTTTCACCGGCAATGCGACACTTTTTACAATTTGATTTCATACTTTGAAAAAATTAAACTCTTCTCAGATTTACAGGCTTTGGACCATTATGGGGTACAGGAGTAATATCTTTTATCATTTCAATATTCAAACCCTTCGTTGCTAAAGTATAAAGAGCAGACTGTCTTCCACCGCCAACTCCTTCAATATACACGTCAACGGATTTTACTCCTAATTTTGAAATTTTTTCCATTAGAATCTCTGCAACTTTTGAAGCAGCATAAGGAGTGGCTTTTTTAGGACCTTTAAAACCTAATGAACCACTTGAAGCCCAACAAATTACATTACCGCTTTCATCAGTAAAAATAAGTTGAGTATTATTATAAGAAGCCCGAATATAAACTCGACCTTTTTCCAAGGTTTTATGAGCTAACCCCTTCTGACTCACAGCAGTTATTTTCTCTGCTATTTGACTAGTATCCTCACCACCCTTGGTAACAATTCTCTTTTTTCCCATAAAATTATATTAATAAATAAAAGATAAAAAGAAGACAAGTTTTTGATTTTTAATTTGTGTTTTTAATCTTTTATTTTTTATTTATTATTTATTATTTTTTATTTAATATTAAGTTGGCGTCGGAGCTTTTCTTCTTCCAGAACCAACAGTTTTTTTCACATTACCTTTCACAGTTCGAGAATTAGTTTTAGTTCGCTGACCTCTAACTGGTAAATGCTTAATATGACGGCTTCCTCTATAACTGCCAATGTCTATCAATCTTTTTATATTTGCCTTTATTTCCCTTCTTAAATCTCCCTCTATTTTTATTTTTCTTTTCTCAATAATTTCTTTTATCAAATTGAATTCTTGGGCTGATAAATCTTTCGCCCGTTTGGTTTCTTTTATCTTTGCCTCCTTTAAAATATCCTTTGAAAGGGAAGGCCCGATGCCATAAATATAAGTAAGGGAAGCCCAAATTTGTTTATTATCCGGAATATTCACTCCTAAAAATCTCATAATAGTTAACCTTGACGTTGCTTATGTTTAGGATTAGAACAAATAACATAAAGGCGTTTTTTGCGCCTTACAATTTTACACTTTCGACACATTTTTTTCACTGATGCTTGAACTTTCATGTTATTTTACAATCGATAAAGAATACGCCCCCTTTTAGGGTCATAGGGAGATATTTCCACAATTACTTTATCGCCCGGGAGAATTTTTATTCGATTTAAACGTAATTTGCCTGCAATATGGGCAAGAACTTCTCTTTTATCACTATTCATGGTTACTCTAAAAACAGCATTTCGCAAACTTTCTGTCACAATTCCTTCTTCCTTAACTGGCCTTACTTTTGTCATAAATGATTAAGTTTAACAAAAAAACTATTATTAGTCAATAGAAAGTTTAACTTTTGAGGAATTTTTAGGAATTTTCGCTAGCCAATAGGGTTTTAACTTTATCGTTATCTCGGCAATTCCTTCGCTATCTTTAAAACTGTCAAGGATTTCTTTCTGACTTCTACCCAAAATTTGTTTTTTTAATTCTTCCTCGTTTAAATTAAATCTTAGAATTTGTTTTGCTTCTAAATTAACTTCTAGTTTTCCTTGAGTAAAATCTGCTTTAACAAATTGAAGATTATATTGGGGATTTTTATAAAAAATATATTTTTCATCTTTATTTTTTTCTAACTGTTTTTGGATATAAGAATAAATATCTTCTTCTTTAAAGGCTAAAACCTTTATTTCTCCTTCGGCAGTTAAAGTAAAGGTTTGTCTAAAATCTCCCACTTCGGCATCAGTCTTCAAACTGGTAATTTTTAAGCCACTTTTTCCTTCGGGAATTAATTTCAGATTTTTCGGTAATTTATCTTCTATCGCTTTATTAATTGCTCCACTCACTTCCTTCAAAATAGACTCTTCTGCTTGTCTAATATCTTCAGCAGTCACCATCGGCATTGCTGATGAGGCTCCACCAGTCATTGGATTTTTGGAAATTCCATAAAATCCTTCATATTTTGCCGTCCCTTTAAAACCAACAATCGTAAACTTACAATCAGGTAACTGACAAGGACCAATATTATATTCAGGGCCTGGCTGGTCAGCGGTTACTTTTACATCTATAGAAGAAGGGACTAATTTGCCATTTTCGGTAGTCGCAGCCGGAATTACTGTTCTCGAATCAAGCCGGAATATTTTCCCGTCTGGAGTAGATAATCTGGTTGTAGCTACTAAAACTTGAGGAGAAGTAGAATAATTATTAATTAAAGTCACCACGCCGGTTGCTTTTCTTTCATCTTTTCCTTTGCCAGTAGAATTAAAATCTTTGCTAGCACTTTCTTTAAAGACAAAAAGGTTTGCCGGAATAATTCCTCTTTCATAATCTATAGAAGAAATATTACTATCAAAAATAATCTTAGAAGAAAAAGGTGTCTCTATTTTTTTGGTGATTATATTAATTTCTGCTTTTGCTAAAACCACAAAACTTAGATAGAAGAAAAGAAAACCCAAAGCAACTATTCCTAAAATAGTAAAAAGGGTTGACTTTTTAAAAGGCAATCTAAAAGAAGGTTTTTGTCTAAAAACATATTCTGGCTCTTCAAAATATAATTCCTCTTCAAAAACTCTTTTTTTTGATGCAGGAATTTCTTCTTCTTCTTCTTCTTTTGATTTCTTTGGTTTCTCTTTTAAAACATTAATTTTTAATTCTTCCTCTTCAAATTCTTTTTCTTTAGTTTCTTTTTTAAGATAAGAAACTTCTTCCCTTTTTTTGGCCAGATGGGGCGTCTTGATATCTATTACTTTTCTTTTTTGTTTTCTGTATTCTTCTGCCATATTATATAAATAATAACAAATTTATATGGGGTCTGACAAATTTTTAGTTTATAGTTGCCTTAATTCTCCTAATTCCTTTGGCAATTCCTTCTTCTTTTAAAATTCTAAATTTTCCAATTTCCCTTGTGTTTTTAACATGAGGACCAGCGCAGATTTCTTTCGAAAAAATATCACCGGTTTTTTCATCTTTTATTTCATAAACCGTTACTTTCTCCGGATAACGCCCCTCAAAAACCCCCTGGGCTCCGCTTTCAGTTGCCTCTTTAAAGGTTGTCTGATAAAACTCAACTTTTAATCCCGCTTGTATTTTTTGGTTGACTAAATCTTCCACCTTTTTAATTTCTTCGTCAGTAAGTTTTCTGAAAAAATTAAAATCTAAACGTAGTCTTTCACTGTTTATATCAGAACCGCGCTGTTGAATTCCTGGCTCTAATATGCTTCTTAAAGCCTGAAGTAAAAGATGGGTAGCCGTATGCCCCTTTACAACTTTAAGAGATTCTTCGTCACTAATTAAGCCTGTTTTAAGGCCATGGCCGCCAAATTTCTTTTGTTGCCCTTTTCTTGAAATTTCTTTATGTTTTAGAAATTCCTCTTCAAATTCTTTTTTACTCACTGTTAAGCCTTCTTCCTGTGCCATTTCTTCTAAGATTTCCAAAGGGAAACCAAAACTCTCGTAAAGATAAAAACCTATTTTGCCGTCAATTTCCTTCTTATTGTTGTTTTTTAATTCTTTTAGTATTTTCTGCCATTCTTTTAATCCTTTCTGAAGAGTTGACTCAAATTTTTCTTTTTCAGAAGAAAAAATCTCAAAAATCTTTTCGGTATTTAAAACCTCTGGATAAAAATTACCATATTTAAAAGCAATTAATCTTAATGCTACCTTATACCATTTTTCATCTAACTCTAATTTCAAAGACAATCTAATAATTCTTCTAATTAGTCTTCTTAAGATATATCCTCTATCAACATTTGAAGGAACAACACCACTAGCAGCCAAAAAAGTTATCGCCCGAAAATGGTCAAGAATAATTCTGATACTTTTTTCTTCTCTGACTTTTATAGACTTTTCTAATTCGGTTTTTAACTCTAAAAACAAATCGGTTTCAAAAATAGTCTTTTCTTTTGTCTTTGGATATTGGACGACTAAGGCCAAACGCTCAAGTCCCATTCCCGTATCCACCCCTTTTGTTTTGAGCGGCTCCAAACTTTTGTCAGTTTTTTGATAAAATTCATTAAAAACCAAATTCCAGATTTCTATTCCATCAACATAAATCTCGGTAGTAGGCCCGCAAGGCCCCTCACTTCCTGTTGGCCCCCAAAAATTGTCTTCTTTGCTGCCATAAATAAGTTGTCGGTCAGTTATTTTTAATCTCTGCCAAGTTTTAAGCGATTCCTCGTCCAGCGGCAAGTCTTTGTCTCCTCTAAAAATTGAAATCTTAATTCTTTCTTTTTCTATTCTTAAAACATCTCTTACAAACTCCCAAGCATAATTTATGGCTTCTTCTTTAAAATAACCGCCGAAAGAAAAATTGCCAAGCATTTCAAAAAAAGTCAGATGTCTCTCATCGCCAACAGAATCGATATCAGAAGTTCTAAAACATTTTTGACAAGTGCTGACATTCAGACTATTTAATGGTTCGCCCAAATTAAAATGAGTATCTTTAAAAGGGTCTAAAACATTAGAATAATAAAATTTAAACTGCTGCATTCCCGCAGTTGTAAATAAAACTGAAGAATCATTTTCCGGAATAAGAGAAGAAGAAGGGACAATTTTGTGTCCTTTTTTTTCAAAAAACTCCAAGAAAGTTTTGCGCAAAAAATTAGAATCCAACATAAAAATAATAAATAAAAGATTAAAAAACACAAATTAAAAATCGAAAATTTCTCCTCTTTTTAATTTTTTATTTTTTATCTTTTATTTTGCAACAGTTCTTTTACTATTTTTCGGTCATCAAATTCAGTAATCTTACCTTTTAGGTTCATTAACTTTTCATCTCCTCTGCCTAAAACTAAAATAATATCTCCTTTATCCGCCCGTTTTATGGCTTCTCTGATTGCTTCTTTTCTATCTTCGATTGCCAAATATTTTTCCGGGTTAACTTTTGAAACTACATAATTTAAAAAATCGTTAATTCCATCTAAGGGTGAATAGCGAGAGGAATCGTCAACCGTAATAATTGTTAAATCAAAATTATTTGTAGCAAACTCTGCCAATTTTTCACGGATAGTTAGAGGAAATTCAAAAAAATTTCCGTAAACGCCGATAATTCTTTTTGGATTTAAACTTTTAACTCTTTTATACACTTCTTCAAATGCCGCTGGCGTATTTGCTTTATCAACAATAACAGTAACCTCTTTTCCTTTAAAAATTTCAAATCTTCCTTCAAGTTTCGGACAAGTTTCAATTCCTTCTTTTATTTTATTATAATCAATTTTTAGCTCTAAAGCTAAAGCAATAGCAGCTAAAGCATTAAAAACATTGTATCTTCCTCCATTTTCAGAAAGCGAAACTTCAAATTCTAGATTATCCTTTTTTACTTTAAAAACTGTCTCTTTAAGGTTCTCTTTAATTATCTCTCCGCAGACATCGCTTGAGGGGTCGAAACCATAACTAATTACCTTGGCATTAGTTATTTTTTTAAATTCAGAAAAGTATTCACTTTCTTTTGGAAGAATTGCCAGCGACTCTCTTTTCAGGGACTTAAATAATATTTTTTTTGCTTCAAGATAATTCTCAAAGGTTTTATGTTCAGAAATGTGATGACATAAAGAAATATTGGTTAAAATTGCACCTTTAAAATTTATACCAAAAACCCTAAAATCTCTTAAACCGAAAGAACTAACCTCCATTACTACATATTTGGTTCCCTTCTGAACCATCTTTTTTAAAAGAGACTGTAAATAAAATGGGTCTGGGGTGGTTACTGGCATTGTCCCAATTGCTGAAGGTTCTATTTTAGTTTTTTCATCTAACCAATATCCAGAAGTGCCTATCAACCCTGTTTTTAGCCCCGCTTTATTCAAAATATTTTTTAAAAAATAAGAAGTAGTAGTTTTGCCATTAGTGCCTGTAATACCAAAAATAACTAATTTTCTTGAGGGAAAACCATAACAAAGGGCGGCAAAAAAAGCGATGCCTTTGCGCAAAATTTGATTTCTTTTTATCAATTCTAAAAACTTTTTCATCTATTCTAAAAATTCTTTCAGTTTTTTTGCTTTTTCCAGGTCTTTTAATTTCTCCAATGTCTTTGCTTCGATTTGTCTAATTCTTTCTCTTGTGACATTAAAGGCTTTTCCTACTTCTTCTAAAGTGTGACTAATTCCATCTTTAAGTCCAAAACGCATTTCAATAATTTTCTGTTCTCTTTCAGTTAAACCGCTCATCAGTTCTTTTAATTCGTCTCTCAAAAGTTCAAGAGAGGCATATTTTTCCGGAGAAATACTTTTATTATCAGGCACAAAATCGCCAACTTCGCTTCCCTCTTCTTCATCGCCAACTGGCTGGTTTAAAGAAGAAGTATCTTGAGAGATTTTCATTAAATATAAAATTTCATCTAAACTTTTTCCACTTTCCAAGGCTATTTCCTCTGGCAATGGGTCCCTTCCTAATGTCTGGGCTAAACTTTTTCTGACTTTTAAATATTTAGAGATAGTTTCTACCATATGAACTGGAATTCTAATTGTTCTTCCTTGGTCAGCCAAAGCTCTAGTGATTGCTTGTCTTATCCACCAAGTGGCATAAGTTGAAAATTTAAAGCCCTTTTTAACATTAAATTTATCAACTGCCCTTGAAAGGCCAATGTTTCCTTCCTGAATCAAATCCAATAAATTTAAATTACTGCTGCGATTGACATAACGTTTAGCAATTGAAACTACCAAACGTAAATTAGCCTCAATCATTTTTTGCCTCGCCTGCTCATCTCCTTCGGCCACCCTTTTGGCTAATTCTCTTTCTTCTTCTGGGGTTAAAAGCGGAATTTTTCCTATTTCTCTTAGATAGGCCTGAACATTATCTGGCAAAGTGGTAATATTTTCAAAATTCAAGGCTTCTTCCAATTCTTTTTTGGAAACTTCTTGGCCAGCAGTTAATAGATCTCCGCTTTCTACCACATCAATATTTAATTCTGCCAATTTATCGTAAATGGTTTCTAGAAGTTTTATATCTGTTTCTATCTTGGGAAAATATTTTAAAATTTCATCTTGGGTGACAAAGCCTCGCGACTTACCTCTTGAAATAATTTCATTGATTTTCTTAGTCAGTTCGTCTTTTTTTGTTTTTCTTCTTTTCTTTATTTTTGTCTCTCTTTTTATTTTCTTTATTTTCTCGTTTTTTTTCTTCTTTTCTTTTTGTTTTCTTTTTAAAACAATTTTTTTGTTTTTGTTTTTATTTTTTTTCTTTTTCATAGTTTTGAAGTTGTAAAATAACATTAATTAATTTTTACCTCGACAACTCCTTAGAAAAATTTTTAAATTCCTCCATTAAATTATTTAACTTTTCCTTATTTAAAGACTGTTCCGCCTCTGAAATTTCTTTTTCCAATTGATTCAATTTCTCTTTTATCACTTCCTTTTTCAATTCCTTCAATCCCTTTTCTATTTCTATTTCTTTCGAAACTTTATATTGAGCCAATAAATCTTCTTCGTAGTCAGCCCTTAAAGATAAAATTTTTATCAGATTTAAAACCCCTTCGCTTAATTCTTTCTGCTGCCAATCTTCGGCTCCCTGAGCATTCTTTAAAACTTTAATTAATTCTTGATATTGAGGAGGAAAAAATTGGATAAAATTAATGAACTTCTCTTTTAACTCGGGATATTTAACCCAGAAAGACAAAAGCCTTTCGGCAATAATCGTTTTTCTATCAGCCATTCCTAACGATGATAAGGAATTAATAATTGTCTCATTTTCATCAATTATTTGTTTTTTGAAGCTATCAGAAGAAATTTTATTTAATTCATCCTCTATTGTTTGTGAACTTAAATTCAAAACTTCAGCAGTTTTTTCTATCCAATAAGCCCTATCTAAAGCATTCTTGATTTTTTTCAATTGGGGTAAGAAATAGGAAACTATGATTTTTTTTCCTTCTAAATTATTTTTATCTCCCAAACTTAATGCTCTTTCAAAATAAAATTCCATTATTGGCTGGCTATTTTGAACTAACTGTTTTGCTTCTTCTGAATTTTTAATCTCTTTTAAATATTCCGCTAAATCCTTTCCTTGGGGTAATTTTAAAATTTTCACTTCAAATTCTTTTTCTAAACTTAAATCAATTGCCCTTTCGCTTGCTTTTCTTCCTGCTTCATCCATATCAAAAGATAAAATCAGATTCTTATTATACTTTTTCAAGATATCCAAATGAAATGGAGTTAAAGAGGTGCCGCAGGTAGCGACAATATTTTTAATTCCTTTTTGCCAGCCAGCCAAAAAATCCATTGTCCCCTCCACTAAAACTGTTTTTCCTTCTAAAGATAGATACTTTTTGCTCTTAGATAAACCAAAAAGAGTCCGGCTTTTATCATAAATTAAAGTCTGGGGAGAATTTATATATTTTCCAACTTCTTCCACATTTCTAATTGTTTTAAGCGGCTCTCCTTTATCAATATCAAATATTCTTGCCGTATAGGCAATGACATCGCCAGCCGCCTCTTCAATTGGAAAAATAATTCTTGAGCGAAAGCGGTCATAAATATCTTGCGGTTGAATTTTAAATATCTCTTTGTTTGCCGCCTCTGAAATATCTTTTATTTCTTTTTTTGAAATCGCTAATCCTGACTGAAGAATTTCATAACTCTTGAAACCCTTCTTAATTAAATAATTTGTTAAATCTCGCCATTCATCCAAAGCAAAACCTAATTTAAATTCTTTAATCGTTTCCAAACTTAAACCCCTTTCAAATAAATAGTCCAAAACCTTTTGATTTTTTAATAAATTGTTATGAAGATAATCTGTTGCTTCACGATAGATTTCTTTTAATCTTTGTTTTTTTGAAACAATCTCTGGATTTTCAAAAGTTAATTTTACTCCAGCTTTCTCAGCCAATAATTTTAAAGCATCTTTAAACTCTAAATTTTCTATTTTCATCACGAAACCAACTATATCCCCTCCAGCCCCGCAGCCAAAACAATGCCAGATTTGCCTTGAGGGAGAAACATAAAAAGAAGGAGTTTTTTCTTTATGAAAAGGACAAAGCGCCTTATAATTAGCCCCGGCTTTTTGAAGTTTTACATAATGACTAATAACTTCAACGATATCTAATTTATTTTTAATTTCTTCCAAAGGAGAAAGCATATTAATTATTCTGAGACTAGTTGATTTTTACCTTTTCTCTTAGCCTGATACATTAATTTATCTCCTTTATCAATTAACTCCTCTAATTTTTTTTCATGATGATAACTTACCACTCCTGCACTACAGGTAATTTTAAAGCCACCAAAAACAGAATTTTCTATCTTTTTCAAAGTTTTAGCGGCTATTTTTTTCGCTAATTGATAGGGAGTATCAATTAATAAAATCACGAATTCTTCTCCACCCCAGCGACTAATAATATCTGTTTTTCGAAAATTTTTCTTTAGAAATTTTGCAAAACTTTTTAGAACTTTATCTCCTTTATGATGGCCATATCTATCATTTATTTTTTTAAAATCATCAATATCTAAAAAAATAATGCTCAAAAAGTGAATTTCATTTTTTCGTTGCTTTTTCTTGCTGTTTTTAACCGATTCAAAATAAATTTCACTCAACTCAATTAATCCTCGCCGATTATAGAGTTTTGTCAAAAAATCAAGATAAACAAGTTTTTTTAATTCAGTTTTTTCTTTCTTTAATTTTTTAATTTCTTCCGTTTGCTTTTTGATTATTAAATTTTTGTCCATACTAAAATATCAATATTATAGCAAGAACAAACCCTAAAAACTACTGGCCAAAAATATTTTTCAAAATCTGGGTAATTTTACCTTTTTTCTCTTCAGGAATATCTTTTTTCTTTTCTTCTTTAAAAGTCATTGATTTTGGTGGGACTTTAATTACTTCTGACTGAGATAAATTTTTCAAAGAAAGTTTGTCTCTAGGATTTTGTTTTGTTTCTTTCAGGCAATTTTCGCAATAAACTGGTCTTGCTGGCGAAGGCCTAAAGGGAACGATTATTCTTTTTCCACAACGACTACAAACAGTTTCCCACCCCTCAGACGATTTTCTGGAAAATGGAGGTTTTGTGAAAGAAACTTTCTCCGGTCCAAAATCCAATAATTCCCAATAAGAAATTTCTTTTTCTACTTCTTCAACTGGTCGGCTATACATCTGCCGAGAGTAATCTATAATATCTTGAATATAGGAAACTACTGGCAAATTTTGTGGAGGAATATTGATAGCGGAAAATGCTTTTGAGAGGGTGCCATCAATCATTAATTTGATGTAAAAATGATAATTAGGCAGATTGATTAAATCTTCTTTGCTGAATTCTGGCAAAAAGTATTTCTCCAAAATTTCGGCATCCTCAGGTCCAATTCGAAAACTAACTAAAGTTCCAATATTACCAAAAATAGCATCTTTTACCACGTCGGTTAACTGATTAATATACTGATGGGCTAAAATTAGATTAAGACGGTATTTTCTTGCTTCAGCAAAAATATTGGCAAACGATTCGGTGGAAAAATTTTGAAATTCATCAACATAAAGATAAAAATCTGGCCTTTCTTCTTCTTTTACCTCCACTCGCGACATTGCTGCCAACTGGAGTTTGGTAATTATTAAAGCGCCTAATAAATCTGAATTATCTTCTCCTATTAGTCCTTTTGATAAATTTGCCAAAAATATTTTTTTGTTATCCATTATTTCTCTGAAATCTAATTTAGATTCTTTCTGTCCAATGATATTTCTAATTAAAGGATTGGAAATAAATTGACCGATTTTATTTTGAATGGGAGCAACTGCCTCTGAAGCATAACGCTGATTATAACTAGCAAATTCTTTTTCCCAAAAAGCCTTAATCACCGGGTCAGTTACTTTATCTATTACCGCCTTTCGGTAATCAGCATCAACCAACAGCCGATTAATGCCCAAGAGAGTTGAATTTGGATATTCTAGCAGCGCCAATAAAGAGTTATTTAAGATATATTCCATTCTTGCTGACCAGACATCTGGCCAAATTTTTTTAAAGACTCCCATTAGTCCCGCAACCACTAAATGCCGCCATTCTTTTGGCACCTCTTCTATGACATTAAAAGCAATTGGCCAACTAATATCTGCTGGATTAAAATAGAAAACATCCTTAATTCTTTCTTTAGGGACAAAATGGAGAATTCTATAAACCAATTCGCCATGAGGGTCGATCACTCCCACTCCTTTGCCATTTAAAATATCCTGAATAATCATATTTTCAAGCATTGTTGTCTTGCCAACTCCAGTTTTTCCAATAAGATAAAAGTGCCGACGCCGGTCATCGGTTTTAATTCCGAAATGCTCAAACTTATTTCTAAAATTTGTGATGCCAATATAAGTAATGTCGTTCATATTTACTTTGGGAGGTTAAATGGTGGTTCGCTTTTTCTAAAAACTCCCCGCACCAAGGCCGGCGACTTAACTTTTAAAAGTGGAAAATGATAAATAGTTGCCAATTCCTTGGAACTTAAAACCATTGCCTTTTGAGGAAGTTTTTTATTCTTTAAACTATTAAATAAATGATACTTTTTTAGAAAAAGTTTACGATTTTTTAAAAACCAACCCTTAACTTTAGTGGTTGTTTCTTCATTTATTGTAAAACTATTCAAATTTTTAAGACTGAATTGTTTTAAATAAGCATAAAAAGAAGCAATACTCACTTCATTGTAAATCTCTCGCGGAGCAAAATAGCACAGTCTGATGCCGCTTTCAAAAGCAAGTTGGGAAATTTTACTATTGACTGCTTCAATAATCTCTTTATCAATTGAAGAAACTGAAATAGAAACTGAAGTTGTTGAAGTTGTTTCCTCGCCCGGCCAAACAGGAGGAATTGCCACTGCTACTAATAAGTTTTTAAAGAAAGCAAAAACCCAATCAACCCAAGTATAAACTTTTTTCTCTTTCTTTCCTAATTTGACATCAATCACTTTCTGGCCCTCTTCTCGAAATTTCTTTTCTTTATCTTTTACTAATGGTCTGATAATCAACTGAAAAATAAAATATTCTTTTTCCGAAGCATCACTAATGCTTTCAATTAAATTAGCAATTGGGTCTATTCTTTTTTCTTCCTTTGTTTCCTCGAAATACTCATAAGTACGAATTGGAAATTGGTTATCTTTTTCAAGGATTATCTCTGTGCCCCAAACATCTAATTCTTTATTTGGCAAAGTGGGAGGCAAAAATGATAGCCAGTCTTTAACAGGAACAATCTCTAAATCAGGATATTGGGCATAAAATTGCGACTCAACAAAATTTCTAAACCCTTTCTTTAGGTGAATAAAAAAATGAACTTCTTGATTAAAACCAACAATCTCTAAAATTAAATAGCCATTTTCTAAAGCATGCAGGCCATTAAAAACACCTTCCATTGCTTTTGGAGTTTGTAAAATCAAAGGATTAACAATAATCTCAAATGTCTCCCACTCTTTTATTTCTTCTTTTTCTTTTTCCTTTTTTGTCTTATATTTTTTTCTTAAATCTAAAACTATTTTTAAAAGAATAAGAAAAAGAAATAGCCACCAAAATTCTCGAATTATGGCTTTAATTAAATTCCAAACAAGATAAAAAATATCTGAGGTCATTAAATCTCCAAAATCTTTGACTGTGCGCTCTTTTTATTTAAAACAAAACGTTTATCAGGCAGTCTTTTAAAGTATTTTTTATTATGAAGATTTAAAACAATGGTATTATCTTTCGCCAGCCGATATTTTTTCACTTCATCTATTACCTCTTTTTGCGTTAAAGGCTTTTCTGCCTTAGTTAATACTTCTTTAATGACATCAATTACCTTTCCGGGTTTATATCCCCAATCCCTTAAAGCGTAAATTCCCCTGCCAATCAAAACAAAACGTGGGTCTTTTATTAATTCGTTATGAACTGTTTGAACCTCAACCTTTTTAAACCACCTTGAAGAGGTATTGGCAAATTCTAATTCTTGGGGTTTTTCTGAAAGTTCGTTTAATTTCTGGGCAATCTCGGTAAAATGCATCGATTTGTTTAAGTGTTTCAACATTACATATGCTCTCTCGCCAACTCCTGGCGGTTGAATTTCTGCCAAAGAAGATAAACCATATTCGCCAAAAATATTTCGCTCTATTTTTTTTGAAAGATTTAAATAAACCTTTAATGTTGTTTCTGAAATATTTTTATCTATCTCTTTTTTGGCAAAATTCAGAATTTCTTCTAGGGTTAAAGGTCTTTTTTCTTTTTTGAGATATTTCTCAAGCAAACTCAAATCTTTTTTGATTTTTTCCCCTTTTATTGTTTTTAAATGCCAAAACGACCGATATTGTTTATCTTCTTTCACAAATTCCAATTCAGGATTTAAGATTAAAAGAAAATAAATTGCCGCTCGCTGATTTTCTTTAAACAAAGAATCATTAATTTTGTCTAGAAACTTTTCCCCTTCTTCAATTCCGCCGTTTTCACTAAGAATTTTTAAACAAAATTTATAAAAGGAAGATAGAAAATTTAATGTCTGAGGGGTTTCTAAACTTTTTAAGGCGGACTCTATAATTTGTCTTACCCTTTCCCGGGTAATACCATAATCTTTACCAATTGCCTCCAAGGTTTTTGGCTTATTATCTAGAATTCCATATCTTTTTTTAATGATATCTTGGGACCGGGGGGGTAAATTTTTGATAATCTCTAAAGTTAGTTTTCGGGTATTAAAAGACTCTTTTGTCATCGGAATAAAAAGTTAGTTTTTCTTTCTATTAAAGCAAAAAAAATAAACCAAGTCAAGCTTTGTGGCAGAAAATAACGGAGAACAGTTCTCCTTTGATTTGTGCCCCCGGCGCGACTCGAACGCGCAACCACCAGCTTAAAAGGCTGTTGCTCTACCAAATTGAGCTACGGGGGCGAAACTAATCTATCTTCTTTTTTTCTTTGATTTCGTCAATTTTCTTGTCTAATTTGATTTCAATTGGTCGAATGAAAGCATTCATTATTATCATAATCAAAGCAGTAACTAAAGCAATTTCATAACAGCCTAAACCTACGGCTGAACCAATGGCGGCTGTCACCCAAAGCATTGAAGCAGTAGTTAATCCTTTAAATCTTTGCTCTTTAGGATTAAAAATTATTATTCCTGCTCCTAAAAAACCTATGCCGACAATAATCTGACCTAAGATTCTTGAAGGGTCATAAGTGCCAATCCCTATTTTAAAAATCACTAATTTCCCCAAAATCATAAAAAGAGCCGAGCCTAAACTAACAAAAGAAAAAGTTCTAAGTCCCGGGTCTTTTTTCGCCCATTCTCTTTCTATGCCGATTAATGCTCCTAAACCAGTTGCCAGGAGTAAATCAAAAATAATTTTTAGGTTTGAAATCTCTGCCATTAAATGGTATTATATCAAATTATTTGCTTTTAAGTCAATCAAAAAATTAACCCATGAAAAATTTTCAAAAATACAAACTAAACCCTGATTTACAGCAAATTCAAATTCAAAGGGCAACAATTAAAAATTTAATTAGAGAGTTCTTTAAGAAGAAGAATTTTCTAGAAGCAGAAACGCCTATTTTAGTCAAATACGCTGGAATGGAACCATATCTTTCTCCCTTTTCTTTAAAGTTTAAAGATGAAAAAAATAAAACTTATCAAGGTTTTTTAATTACCTCTCCAGAGTATTCTCTTAAAAAAATGCTTGCCGCTGGTTTCGAAAAATTATTTGAAATTACCAAGGCCTTCCGCCAAGAAGAAAGTTTCGGTCCTCTTCATAATCCTGAATTTAGTATTTTAGAATGGTACCGCACCAAGGCAAATTACAAAGATATTATGAAAGACACAGAAGAACTCATCTTTTTTTTGACAAAACAACTCTATAATAAAAATTATTTTTATTATCAGAATTTAAAAATTGATGTTTCTTTGCCATTTAAACGAATGTCTTTAAGGCAAGTTTTTAAAAAATATGCGAGAATTGATTTAGAAAAAACTTCTTCTTTAAACTATTTTAAAAAAGTAATGAAAGCAAAAGGATATAAATTAGAAAAAGGAATGGATAAAAACGATTTATTTTACTTAATTTTTTTAAATGAAATAGAACCAAATTTAGACAAAACAAAGCCAATTTTTTTATACGATTACCCAATTTATCAAGGGGCTTTGGCAAAAAAAAAGAAAAACAAACCTTTTTATGTGGAAAGATTTGAACTTTTTATCGGAGGAATGGAAATTGCCAATGCTTTTTCCGAGCTTTTGGATTATAAAGAGCAATTGAAAAGATTAAAGGAAGAACAAAAATTAAGAAAAAAAATGAAAAGAGAATTTATAGAAATTGACAAAGATTTTATAAAGGCGTTAAAATCTGGTATTAAACCGACAGGAGGAATAGCTTTGGGAGTAGATAGATTAGAAATGCTTCTTTTAAACATTAAAGATATAAACGATCTTCTAATGTTTCCTGCTCGAGATCTGTTCTTATAAATAAAAATAAATTAAATAAAAATAAATAAAAACTATGGTTTCTACTTCTGAATTTAAAAAAGGAATGGTAATTGAAGTTGAGGGAGAACCTTATCTTATTTTAGATTACCAGTTTGTTAAGCCGGGAAAAGGCACGGCCTTTGTTAGAACCACTTTAAAACATGTTAAAACGAAAAAAGTCCTTGAGAAATCTTTTCGTTCGCAGGAAAGATTTGAAGAGCTTAATTTGGACTATAAAAAAGTATCCTATCTTTATTCAGACAGACAAAATTCAGTATTTTTAGACAAGAATAATCAGCGAATTTCTGTTCCTTTAGAGATGACGAAAGATAAAATTGTTTATCTTAAACCAAAAAGCGAGGTCCAATTGGTTTATTTAGAAGATGAATTAATTGACGTCAAAATTCCAATTAAAATCACTTTGAAAGTAGTGGAATCGCCGCCAGCAATTAAAGGCGACACTGTGACTGGTGCCACTAAAACTGTGACCCTTGAAACAGGATTGAAAATAAATGTGCCGATTTTTATTAAAGAAGGAGAAGAAATAGTCGTAAATACTGAAACTAATGAATATGTTGAAAGAGCGTAGTTTACTTTACGGTGACACTTTTTGCCAAATTTCGCGGCTTGTCAGGGTCTATGCCTTTTAAAACTGCCAAATAATAACTCAAGAGATAAACCGGAATAATATTTATCAGGGGAGAAAAAACACTCTTAACTTCAGGAAGAACAATTGTTTTATTAAAATCTTTTGGTTTATAATAACCAAAACCAATCAAATAAGCGCCCCGACTTTTTAGTTCTATCGCATTAATTAAGGTATTAATTTCCTCACTATCTTTGGCAAAATGAACTAAACAA